>QKGJ01000221.1 GCA_003251275.1 Ignavibacteria bacterium | reverse complement strand
TGCGGCGCAAGACCTTTTACTACGTCTGACAAACGTGCTCCTGAAAGGCTAGACTGGGTTACGAAACAACAAGATGGCCGAGGTTGGCCTGCGGATTGGAATGGTCGGTTGACCGATGAAAATCCGCACAAATATAACTGATTTCCGGCGTGAGCGCAACTACTCGATTATTCATCAAGAAATGGTTTGCCACGCAATTCCTTCGTGCGACTTCGGCGCTTTTTCGATTCGACCCGGTCTCGCTTTGCCCCGGAAGAAACTCGGGTTGCAATACGTTTCTTTCGAGGAGTGAGCGCAGTCTGCAGCATCGTGCCCAATTTCTCTACGGCAATCTCGCGGTTACGATACTGACTTCGGCTTTCCTGTACATGAACCTTCAACGTACCATTGGTGCTCAGGCGCGAGCGAAGACGGGATAGAATTATCTGTTTCTGTTTGGAGGACAGAGAGGTGGACTCGGTTACGCTGAAAATGAGAGTGACACGAGAGGCAACCTTGTTAACATTCTGTCCGCCCGGACCACCACTGCGGGTAAAAGCAAACTGCAGTTCATCGCCCGCAATCACAATTCCGTTCTTCAGAATCAAATCATACTTTGACATAGTTGACAATTTGTTGTTTTTGAGGTCTCTTCTCGTTACAATGGCAGCATCAAAATCACAGTGAGAAGAACGGATTTAAATGGAAATCGATCCCGGCAACGGGTACATCATCACGCTTCAACAAATCAAAGAAATAGGATCGCCGTGGCTCGTGCGGGTCCACCGAAAACGAATATTCGGCAAGAAATTGATCTCTTCGGATTGGTTCCTTAGTGAAGAGCAGGCGAGGCGATTTGTGAAGGATCTGGAGGCGGACCTCCGGGGAGATACCGCCATGAATCTTCGAACGAGGAGACCGGGTTGGACATTCCGGCGACCATCGTAGTTATTTCTTCACAAAGATCTTTGCCTGCCACAACCATGTCCTCTCGCTGAACACTTCCGAAAAATCTGCACGTCTTATTTCCTCTTCCAACAATTCTGGACGATGATACCACGGATGGAATGACCACCCAAAAACTTTCCCGACGTATTCGGAGGTCGAGAACATCAGTCGGGGTAAGAACCGGGATGACGGATAGGAGACCGCAAAGTACTTCTTTGTTCGCTTCGCTGTTTCAGTGATCATGGCTATCGGCCGATAGGTACAACAAAGTACCTTGTCCATGATAACGATATCGGATACCGGCAGATTGCCATTCATCTCGAGGAAGTCGCCGACAACATATGATACCTTGTTTGCATGCCCTCGCTCGGATGCAAACTCCTTGGCCTTCTCCACCATCTCGGCCGAAACATCAATACCATATGCAGTCACTGCACCGGCGTCCAGCAAAGAGATATGCAGACCCCCCACTCCACATCCTATTTCCAGAACAGAATTACCCCTGATGCCCAGTTTTGATAACCCATCAGCGAGAACTTGCTGAGCCTTATCGAGCCCCTTCCTCTTGAACGTTCTTGCGTATCTTCTAGAATTCTTGGAGAAGAACTTTGCTGCCCCTTTCGTCGAACAACATTTCATGATGTCCTCATAAGTATGAACAACGGTGCCATTTGCAGGCGAATGGCTGAATTCCTGCATTGGGAAACACGATTCCTGCGTCCCAGTGGAAAAAACTGACTCATAACGGGTTGTTTTTCAAGAACGAGATTTGGCACAGCAATTGGAGCCTTTCTTCAGCAAGAAAAGGAAAAAAGAGCATTAAATAAACTCTCAGAGGGATCCATGACAAAATCGAATTTCATTGCCTGTCTCATTGCAGTTGCGTTGTGCGTATCGGCAGGCTCAGCTTTAGCCGGGGGCGTTATCGTGAAGGTTCGACCACCTGCGGCAAGAAAGGAAGTCATCATTGCCAGGCCACATTCGCACAGCGTATGGATTGGCGGTCACTGGCGATGGAACGCGCGTACTCAATCGCATGATTGGGTCCCCGGCAAGTGGGTCAATGGACGCAAAGGGTTTGTATGGGTCAGCGGACGTTGGAAAGAAACTCGTGGCGGATGGGTTTACATCGAAGGCCATTGGAGCAAGAAATAATTCTATCTTTTAGAAAGGAGAATGCGGTGTTACATAGATATCTTCACCCACTAAAACTGATTCCCTCCCTCTTCATCTCGGCTTCTCTGCTGGTTATTGGCTGCGGGAAGAATCAAATGGGCGAGTCGGATCCTGCGATAACCGACGATGACGCAGCAGATGTTGTTGCCGCTTCGATAGGTGGCAGCTCTTCCAGTGACGGACTGGCGGCCCAGCTAAAACTGGCGGCGGAACTTGGCAGCGGGCCGGTAGCACCGAACGCCCCATCCAACAGCGATGGAATCACCTTTGATACCACTATCGTCCGACAAGCCTTTGGGCTTGGATACAGATTCAGTTACACGTATTACATCAGCTATGTCTTCTCGAATTTTGGGAACACACTTGATGTTTCGTACGCGATGAAAGGAGTGTATGATCTGCCGCGCATATCGTCGAATGACTCCGCGAACGCAGTCTTGAATCTCAATCACATCATTGATTCGAATCCAACGCTGACCGTCAACGGATCCTATCTCCGCCTTGGCAGCCAGCAGTTTAAGGTAAGGGATCAACTCTCGATCACGAGTCAGATTACAATGTCCCTGACCAATGTGGAGGTGGACAAAATCACCAAACTTATTCAGAGTGGTACCGCAACCGTGACCATTGCTGCACAGGCGTCTAATGGACGATCGTTCTCTCGCACAGGTACTATCACGTTCGATGGGAACCAGCGCGCAACGCTCCTGTTTGGCGCTCGTCGGTGGATTCTCGACCTTGTTCGGGGTGAAGCAGAAGCAGGTTGAGGAATAATTGAAAAGCGGCGTCAGGATTCTGACGCCGTTCTTGTTTATTCACCGTTCAGTCTATCGCTTTCCGCTTCTCCCTTCTAACAGCCCAACCACTGTGGCAACATCCGTAGCCGGAAGTTTGCAGACATAGTCTTCACAAAGATACGCGGTCGACTTCCCATCCACCTTTGGAAGTTTCGCAACAAACGGAAGAATTGTCGATACATCTCCGATTGCAGGGTCGACCAACAGGACAACTTTGTTGGGAATATAGCGATCGTTGATCTCGTGGAGAATTGCCCGGGTCTCTTTCTCATCGCGCGAGCCAACAACAATTGCCTGCAGTGGCGCTCCCAGGGAAAAATCGACTGCCGCCATCATTTGAGGGACAGTGAAAGAATATTTTTCAAGGACGGTGCTGAACAACGAAAGAGTCTTCTCTGCTTTTGTTCGCCATTCTGCATTATCCGTCATTTCCGATAATCGCAGGAGGTTCATCGCTGCGATTGAATTTCCGGTCGGTTCGGCACCATCATATTGTTCTTTCATTCTCACCAGCACCGAAGGATCTTTTCCAGAAGTATCAAAGAAACCTCCGTTGTCCTTGTCCCAGAACGTTGCACTTGCGGCGTTGGTCAGCTTTATTGCCTCCTGCAGCCAGCGAACATCAAAGGACGCCTCATACAGATCCAATAAACCCTGAACAAGGAAGCTGTAATCCTCCAGGTGTGCTTCCAGTTTTGCCTCACCGTCACGGTACCGACGCAGCAACAGTCCGGAGTTCTTGTCGTGTAGTGTTTCCAGAATGAATGTGGCGGCTCGCTCTGCCTGTCTCCGATATTCCGGGTCACCGAATGTTTGGTAGGCGCGTGCATACGCACTGATCATCAGACCATTCCATGATGTGAGGATTTTGTCATCCAGGGTCGGACGCGGGCGGTTGGCGCGTTTCGCGGCAAGCTTTTCCCTGCACTCATTCAAAATTCCTGCAACATCTCCCTCGTCTTTGCCAAATTTCTCGGCTGTCTGGGCAGCGGTGTGTGCCACATAGAGAATGTTCTTTCCAAGGAGTTCTTGCTGGGGATCCTGCAGCGCATTTCCTTTCTCCTCAATTCCGTAGTAGTAGCAGAATAATTCTCCTCTTTTGTCACCAAGAATCTCAAGAACATCTTTCTTTTTCCAGACATAAAAAGAGCCTTCTCCTTTCTCTCCCGGCTGATCAGGATTCTCGCTGTCAGCATCCTCCGCAGAATAGAAACCCCCTGTAGGCGCAGTCATGTCCCGCGAAACGTATTTGAGAACATCGCGGACGACAGATTCGAAATACCGATCCTTTGTTATCGTGTATACGTCCACATACGAAGAAACCAGCTGTGCCTGATCATACAGCATCTTCTCGAAGTGTGGTACACGCCACTCTCCGTCGACGGAATATCGATGGAATCCACCCCCTATATGATCATACATTCCGCCCAAGGACATTTTCCGCAAAGTATATTCAGACATCGCGAGGGCTGCTTTGTTTCCCGTCCGTTCGTAATACCGGAGAAGGAAGTTGAATACCACCGGTCGCGGAAATTTCGGCCCAGCGCCGAAGCCGCCGAACTTTGGGTCATACTGTGCGCTTGCCTGTTGAAAGCAGGAGTCAAGCATGCTCGCCGAGACAGAACCAGTTGCCTGGGGTGAAATTGGCAATTCTTTGAGGAATTTTGTCAAGCCATCTGCCGACTCAAGTATTTTCTGGCGATCACTCTGCCAGATCTCGTGAATACGCTGAAGAACGTCCGGAAAGCCAGGTCGTCCTTGCATTGCTTTCGGCGGAAAGTAGGTCCCCCCGAAGAATGGTTTCAAATCCGGCGTTAGAAACATGGACATAGGCCATCCACCTCCCTGCCCCATCGCCTGCAGCGCAGTCATGTAAACCTTATCCACATCCGGTCGCTCCTCACGGTCGACCTTAATGCAGACGAAGTACTGGTTCATCGTAGCGGCGATGGAATCGTCCTCGAATGACTCACGTTCCATGACGTGACACCAATGGCAAGTCGAATACCCAATAGAAAGAAAGATTACCTTCTGCTCCTTCCGTGCTTTCTCAAAAGCCTCGTCGTCCCACGGATACCAGTCGACCGGGTTGAACGCATGCTGCAACAAGTACGGGCTTTTTTCGTGAATAAGCCGGTTCGGCTTTTTTCCCTCTTCCATATTCTTCCTAACAATTTCAGTGATCAGATTGCTTCTGGCAGAATCCGAACGATTATTCGATCCACAAGAGCAAGACAGCACAACAACAAGAATGAGTGCACCCCGCAGGATAGTGACAACACGATTAGATCGACGCATGAAAACGCTCCAGATGAATCAAGTCAGTCCCGACCTTAAAAACAAACAGCCGTTCATTCGAGAACGGCCGGCTTGGAAATACAATGCACAAATAACATGGTACAAGAAAACGATTTGACAAGGGAAATGCAAACCACCGGGAAGGCCGGAAGGTAGACGAATGCTTCGCCGACACCATGAACAGCACCTTATCTTTCCTTTGATCCATGATTCAAAATCTGTATCTTTTCCCCGCATGAGGGAGATGCAAATGTACGATCCAATTTTTGATTCACATTCAATAACGGTTCTTGGTCTTGGGTTTACTCTTGGCCTCCGGCATGCGCTTGATACCGACCACCTTGTGGCAATCAGTACGTTGGTATCTGATCGCAAAGGGATTTTCAGGACGTCGTTTATGGGAACGATGTGGGGTATCGGACACACTATCTCACTACTTGTTGTCGGGTGTGTGGTCATTGCTTTTGATGTCTCTATTCCCGCGGGGATTGCCAATGTGATGGAGATTGCTGTAGCACTAATGCTGGTTGTTCTCGGCATCAGAGTCCTCCGGACACTCATCGGCGGCGGCAAAATCCACATGCACGTTCACTCACATGATGGATATCGTCACGTTCATCCCCACGTCCATGAGAATCGGGAAGAAAACACCGCCCACACACATCACTTGACGCGATGGTGGCTCCCCCGTGAATTGGTTTCTCTATTGCGCGCTAACGCACGACCACTTGTGGTCGGACTGATCCACGGTCTTGCAGGGAGCGCAGCTCTCATGCTGGTCGTCCTCACCACCATCCAATCGTTTTCGCTCGGTCTGCTTTACATCATCGTGTTTGGGATAGGATCTATCGGAGGGATGACGCTGATGAGCGCAACACTCTCACTTCCCTTCACATTCACATCGCGGTTTGAAAAGGTTCACACTCAACTGCGTTGGGTGGCAGGCATGCTGAGTATTATCTTTGGAGTCTTCCTGGGCGGAAGCGTTTTGCTGGCGTAGAACTCTCTACGACTGGAGCGCCCGAAGTGCATTCGCAAGCTGTGGCCGGCTTCCACCTCGTTCGCCGATCTGCTGCCGCCACATCGCATAGTACAATCCTTTCATTTCCAATAACTCCTCATGACCACCTGACTCAACGATCTCTCCTTTTTCGAGGACGTAGATTCTATCCGCATGAAGAATCGTTGACAAGCGATGGGCAATCAGAATTGTGATGACTTCCTGTGACTGGGATATTTCGCGAACCGTTTGCGTGATGCCCTCCTCGGTTAGCGAGTCGAGTGCTGACGTTGCCTCATCAAAAACAAGGAGGTCGGGGTGCCGTAGAAGAGCGCGCGCAATCGAAAGCCGCTGTTTCTCGCCGCCTGAAACCTTCACTCCGGACTCCCCAATCATCGTATCAAGCCCTTTTTCCGCCCTCTCCAGAAGGCTCTGACATGCAGCTTTTTCCAAAACATCCATGCACTCGGCATCGGTTGCTCTGGGATTAACGAAGAGGAGATTCTCCCGAATAGTACCCGAGAAAAGCTGGGTATCTTGTGTGACAAAACCAATTCGTTCACGCAACAGATCGAGATCGATTTGATCTTCTTGAATACCGTTGTACAAGATGTGTCCGGCTTGCGGACGATACAATCCGACAAGGAGTTTCACGAGGGTGGTCTTCCCGGAACCCGAAGGTCCAACGAACGCAATCGTTTCTCCCCTTTCCGTTTCAAAAGAGATATCCTCCAAGGCCTTTGTCTGCGCTGACTGATGCTGAAAGCTAACCCTGTCAAAGGCAAGAGTTGTCAGAGCGTTCGTTGCCTTTGGAGACGCTGCGCGAGGTTCCCTGGGAGTATTGAGGATCTCGCGGAAGTTCTCAAGCGAGACTTCCGCTTCCCGGTAGATGTTGATAATATTTCCCAACTCCTGCAAAGGACCGAAGATGAAGAAGGAATAGATGAAAAGGGAGAAGAATTGACCAACAGTAATCTCCTGGGCAAAGATCAGGTACATCATCAGGAACATTATACTGGTACGAAGAAAATTAACCGTCGTTCCCTGGATAAAACTCAAACTCCGGATGTGGCGAACCTTGATCAACTCAAGATCCAGTATCTTATCGGTGGTGGAATTCAACCGCCCAATTTCCTGCTTGGCGAGGCCAAGACTCTTGACCAGCTCGATATTCCTGAGGGACTCCGTCGTCGAACCTGCAAGGGCAGTCGTTTCGCCGACAATTCGCTTCTGAATTTTCTTGATTCTCTTGCTCAGAATCGAGCTGACAAATCCCAATAAGGGAATCGTGAGGAAATAGACTGGAGCAATCAGCCAGTGAACGCTGAATGCATAGATCATCACGAAGATAATTCCTACAAGTGTTGTGAACAAGACGTTGATCGAAGAAGCAACAAGCTTCTCGACATCGGTACGAACTTTTTGAAGCTTGCCAAGAGTCTCACCGCTCCGCTGATCTTCAAAAACCGCGTATGGTAATTCCAGAGAGTGACCGAGACCGTCAGAGTATATCTTTGCACCGAGTCGTTGAGTAATAACGTTGATAACATAATCCTGAATGTTTTTCGCCACACGAGAAACGAAGGCAACTCCAACGGCGGCGGCAAGCAACAGGCTGACGCCCTTAAAGAACTCTTCCGAAGTATACTTGTTATATTGAGTGACATACTCATCGATGACGTGGCGGAAGATGAGGGGATCGAGGAGGGAGAAAATCTGGTTGACGGCTGCCAGAAAAAGGGCGAGCCCAATCATTCTCCAGTATCGGCGGAGATACGAAGCAAGAAGTTGCATAGGACCTTTAAGAACAATTTTACAAACGCAGAAAGTTAGCCAATTGTGGTGAAAGATGCTTTGCGCAGGACGGATGAGTTCGTTGACTTTCGAAATGTGAATATGTATATTTGACGGGCGATTTGCACGAATGCGGGGCTGTAGCTCAGTTGGGAGAGCGCGTGAATGGCATTCACGAGGTCAGGGGTTCGATCCCCCTCAGCTCCACAATCACAGACTGACCGTTTTCAGTAGTCGCGAAACAACCTGAATGGCATTCACGAGGTCAGTCGACGACTCTACGAGTCCTCGACTCGTAGAGGGGTTCGATCCCCCTCAGCTCCAAAGCAGGGAACGTTTACAGCGTTCCCTTTGTCGTATCAAGACGCGGTTACCCTCATGATGCAGAACCTCGGCATATCGTTTACCTTCCCTTTCAAAGATCAGCACTGGCTTCCCAAGTTCCTTCTGGCCGCGCTTTTCATGATTCTTAGCATCTTGGTCGTTGGAATGTTCTTTCTGCTTGGCTATTACGTTCAGGTGATTCAGAGAGTTATTCGGAGAGACGAAAACCCGATGCCGGATTGGGATGGAATGGGGAAAAAGTTCGTGCTTGGTTTCAAGTACTTCATTGTCTATCTCGTGTATATGATCCCGGTCATCCTGCTGTACGTTTTGTTTCTCGCCGCAGTCGTTGCCGCATCTATTTCCGGGGGACGAGAGATTGCAGCACTCATCAATATCATGAGCATCCTTCTCGTCATTGTCCTCTTGCCATACACTCTTGCACTTTCGGCTCTTATGCCAATCATATCTGCGCGTTTTGCAGCAACAGAGAGCATTACCGATGCATTGGACATATCCGGGATAATTCGTCAATTCAAAATGAACTGGCAGAACGCAATCATTGTTGCACTGATAGCGGTGGGAATTCAGTCTTTCGCGGCTGTTGGAATAATAGTGCTGATAATCGGGATTTTCTTCACCGTGTTTTATTCGTATCTCGCTTCAGCGCACATGGCGGGACTTCTCTATTTGGACACAATGGAAAAGGCACAGGTTGCACAAAGTATCTCGTGACATTGTCATAGGTTTTTTTCTCATATTCATCTATCTGATTTTTTTGACACCGGGCTGCAAAGATGATACTCTCACCGGTCCGGATGGAAGCCCATCCACCGTGATGTTCCCCGATTCAGCAGTAAGCTACTCGGCACAGGTGCAGGTGTTGTTCAATCAGACGTGTGTGTTTTCGGGATGCCACGGCGGATCGTTGCCGCAAGGTCGGGTACGACTGGAAGCGTATGGCGATTGGTTTTCGACCCCTGGAGTTGTTGTCCCGTTTAATCCGGGCCAGAGCGAGTTGGTAACGCGCGTCGAGGGAAACGGAGTTCTTAGAATGCCTCTGAATAGAAACTCCCTCAATCAAAACCAGATCAATGGTATCAAACGATGGATACAGGAAGGCGCGGCAAATAACTAGCCTTCTGCCCACCTCTTCATACACCTCTCGGATCTTTTCCCCACATGAGCTTCGCCCGCAGCACGTCGAAGTATGACCGATCGACGCGCTTGATTAGCTTTGCCTTGAATGATGCACTCTTGAGCTGGATCTCGACCGGCGATCGATAACTTGCGGCGAGCTGTCCGTCGGCAAAGAAGGAAACCTCGTCACCGTTGGCATGAGCTATCACCCGGATAGAGCTCTCATCTGGTACGATCAATGGTCGGCCACTGAGCGTGTGCGGGGCGATTGGAGTAATACCAATCACTCTACTGGTCGGTACGACGATGGGACCTCCATTCGACAGCGCATACGCAGTCGAGCCAGTTGGCGTGGAGAGGACAAGACCGTCGGCGCGATAGGTCACTGCAAACGATCCGTCGATATGTGTTTCAAGGTCGATAAGAGTGGTGTAGCTTGACTTACCAATCACGATATCATTCAGTGCATGCGTTTTCTTCCCTGAATCGGAAGGAAATGACGCCTCCAGAATCAGCCGTTCTTCAATAACATATTGCCTTTTGAGAATATCTCCGATCGCCGCCTCGATTTCATCGGGGGCAAGTTCTGCCAGGAACCCAAGCTTTCCCAGGTTCACGCCAAGAATAGGCGTGCTGCGCGGACCGACCGCTCGGGCAGCGTTGAGGATCGTTCCATCTCCGCCGAACGCAACTAGGATGTCTGCCTCCCCCACGCACTCATCCACTGTTGTACAGCGACCCGCGGAGCTTTTTTTTGATTTCCCTTCGAGCAGCGAAAACACCTCACGGTCGAGAACGTAACTTTCGTTGGAGGCATCCAGCTTTTGGATTAAGGCTTCTACTGCATCAGCCAACCCAGCTTTGTCGGTGTTTCCAATAATTCCAAATTTCATTCAATCACCTTAAACACGTTTTTTCTGGAGTTCCCACAGCTTCGCATACTTGGTGAATACATAGGCAGACGAGACCAGGCAAAGGATGAGACCCTGCATGCCATCAAGAAAACCGCGGCGAAGAATGTACATTTTCACAAACATGTAACCAGGCCGAAGCAGGACATGCGACAAGGAGAAACGGCGCTTCGCTGCGTGGGCATCCCGTGCCGCAAGCGTAGTGTACCGATTGAACTTCCGAAAGTAGTGCTCCAGGTTAGGGTCTGTGTAGTGCAGGAAGTCATTGCGCAAATGACCCACCTGACCATTCACGAGAAGCTCCTCATGGACGTTCGATTCACTGAATTTCGCTTTCGAACGTCGAAACAATCTTGACACCCGCGATGGATACCATCCACAGTGTTTGATCCACCTTCCCAGAAAATACGCACGGCGCGCAACATCGTATGCATCGAATGGATCTTTTGAATCATGGACAATATTCTGAATCTCTTCTGCCGCATCAGGCATGACGCGCTCATCTGCGTCAAGCCAGAGAACCCATTCACACGTTGCGCGCTCCAGTGCAAGATTCTTGGTTGTGCCGAATCCCTTCCACTCTACATCGAGGATTTCTGTCGCAAACGGTCTCGCTCGCTCAACTGTTCTGTCTTTGCTTCCTGAGTCCACCACAATACGTTCCTCTGCCCACGCAACGCTCCGCAAACAGTCCTCAATGTTGTTCTCCTCATTTTTGGTAAGAACAATAACCGAGACAGACATTACGCCCTGAACTGCATGTCATATAACTTCTTGTAGAGGCTTCCTTGCTCGTTGACAAGATCCTGATGATTCCCCACTTCACGAATGCGCCCTCCTTCAATCACCATAATCTTGTCGGCGTGCTGAATCGTGGAAAGCCGATGCGCGATCACAATAGATGTCCTCCCTTTCATCAGTTTCTCGATCGCTTCCTGCACCAACAGCTCCGACTCGGTGTCAAGTGCGGAAGTGGCTTCATCGAGGATGAGAATCGGCGGATTTTTCAGGATCGCGCGAGCAAGAGAGAGGCGCTGCCGTTCCCCGCCGGAGAGTTTTATCCCCCGATCACCAATAATGGTCTCGTAGCCATCGGAGAGGTTCAAAATGAAACCGTGAGCGTTCGCCGCTTTTGCGGCTTCGACGAGCTTTTCATCCGGCACTTCGGGATGCCCGTAGGCGATATTATTCCTTACGGAGTCATTAAAGAGAATTGTTTCCTGGGTAACAACACCAATGAGAGAGCGAAGCGATTCAATGCTGATCTGCCGAACATCAACTCCATCAATTCGGATCGAGCCTTCTGTCACATCGTAGAAGCGGGGGACGAGGTCAACCAGCGTCGATTTTCCTGAACCGCTCGGACCGACAATCGCGACCACCTCCCCTTTTTGAATCACCGCATTGATGTCGATGAGGACCATTGTGTCCGCCGAATAGCCGAAACACAGGTTCTCCATTACTATTTCTCTTTCGAAAGTTGACACAGTCACAGGATTTGGGGCATCTTTGATATTGGGTTCGGTATCCAAGATGGAGAATACCCTCGCCCCCGCAGCAGACGCCTCCTGGATGCGATTATTCACGCTGCTGATTTCCTTAATCGGTGGCATGAGTTGGAACATTGCAAAGAGGAAGCCCAGAAATTCGCTTGCCTTCATTGATTCGCTTGAGAGAACCTGCAAGCCGCCAAACCAGATGATCGCCCCTCCGCCAACAGCAGTGAGGAATTCCGTTGTTGGAGATGCAAGATTTCGAATACCAGCGATGTTAACCACCGTCCTGAAATGCCGCTGTATTTCTCTGGCAAACTTCTTGTTCTCAAATGTCTCCATCCCGAAAGCCTTAACCACTTTCACCCCTGAGATTGTCTCGTACAGCACAGACGTTACGTCCGCAAGGCGTTCCTGGATTTTTCCGCTTTCACGCCGGACACGCTTCCCGACCCAGGTGATAATCAACAACACGAGCGGGAAGACCACAAACGCAAGTAGCGTCAACTGCCAGCTGATGAGCAAACAGATGCTTAGATACGCCACGATCAGGAGCGGCTCACGAATGAGAGTGTAGATAGAAGCCGAGATCCCTGAATTCACAACAGTGACATCGTTCATGATTCGCGAGATCAGGTTTCCGGTTCGCTCGCCGGAAAAATAGGAGAGGGGAAGTTGGTGTAGATGTCGGTACAGGGCGCCTCGTATATCACGTCCCATTGCCTGCTCAACATATGTCGTGAGCATTGATTGGATGTAGCCGAAGAGATTCTTCAGAAGAAACGCTACAAGAATCACTATAACGATGCGGAACAACGATTGGCGGGTTGTTCCCGAGAAGACAAATCCTTGGAATTGATCGACTGCCCAGTCCTTTGCATCGAGTAACCAGGAAGGAATGAGGCTGTCGCCGCGAGAGCCCCCTACGGTTGTTTTCGGGGCTTGCTTGAAAAGAGTTTCGAGCAATGGAATCAAGAGGTAGATCGACACCGCGCTGAAAAGCGAGTACAAGATCGATGCAAGAAGGGAAAAACCAAGATATCGTGAGTACGGCTTTGCATATTTAAGAACCCGCCAATAGACCGTCATTGCAGTTTCTTCAGCCTGTTGAAATCACTATTGGAAATTGGAGGAAACGGCAGGTTGTTCTCCTCACACATGCGGTACTCCCACACCTTCATGTAGAGAACCATGGAATAGAGGGCGTCAAGGGAAGCCAGAAGAAATCCATAAAACCCATCGCGATATCCTTTCCTGGAAAGGAACATTCGAAAAAAGTGGGACGCGGGACTCAAGAAGAAGTTGTACCATCGCGCGCGGGCCAACGAGTCGGCCTTGATCCGATTCGAAACCTGGAGAGAAGTATATTCGTTCATCTTTCCCAGGTACTCCTCAATCGTCTCATAGGTGTAGTGGTACACGACGCCCCTCATTCGTGCATGCGAGCCTCTGGTAGAAAAGCCGCCATGAACTTCCTCGTGATTGACGGTGTACGAGTCTTTCCGAAGCAATCGCAGCTGATAATCCGGAAACCATCCTCCGTGATTGATCCATTTCCCGAATGCCCGCGGCTTTCGAAGGAGTTCGTATCCCGTCATAACAGTACCGCGCTCGAGCATCTGTTGAATTTCTTCTGCCAGCTCAAACGAAATCTCTTCGTCCGCATCAACAAACAAGATCCAGTCTCCTGTCGCATACTGGATGCCCTTTTCCATTTGTCGTGTCGATCCGGGGTATTCGTGCTGGTAGACGTGTGAGGTAAATTCTTTTGCGAGCTCGACTGTTCGATCAGTGCTGAACGAATCGACAACAATGATTTCATTAGCCCAACGAACACTCTCGAGGCAACGCTTGATGTCCTTCTCTTCATTGAGTGTTATCAGAACCGCCGAGAGCCTTGCCATAAGTCAGCGTACAACGAGATTAACGAGTTTATTCTTCACCACAATGGTCTTCATGATCTTCTTGTCGCCCACGTGTTTTCGGACACTCTCATCTGAAAGAGAGAGACCCTCCAGATCCTTCTCCGAGGTATCCCGGGCAACGTGGAGCTTTGATCGAACTTTACCGTTCACCTGCAGCACGATTTCGATTGTTGATTGTTGAATCTTTGATTCATCGTGTTTCGGAAATGGCTCATGAGCTAACGAGTGCGTGTGGCCAAGTATCTGCCACAGCTCTTCAGCAAGGTGTGGAGCGAACGGGGAGAGCACTAGGACAAACGGTTCCAGAATCTGCCGCGGACGAACTTCGGCTTTGGTCAGCTCGTTGACAAAAATCATCATTTGGGAGATCGCCGTGTTAAACCGCAACGATTCAATATCCTCGCCAACCTTCTTCACGGTTGCGTGATAGACACGTTCCAATTCCAGGGTCAGCGGCGATTCCTTGACTGCAGGATCGAGTCGTCCTTCCTCGTCGGCATAGAGTCGCCATACTCTATTCAGAAATCGATAAACCCCCTCCACCCCACGAGTGTTCCACGGCTTCATTTCCTCCAATGGTCCCAAAAACATTTCGAACAGCCGCATCGCATCTGCGCCATATTTCTTCACAACATCATCCGGGTTGACAACATTGCCGCGGGACTTCGACATCTTGCTGCCATCCTCACCAAGAATGACTCCCTGGTGGCGAAGTCGCTCAAACGGCTCTACGGTACTCAGATATCCTAGGTCGTACAGGACCTTGTGCCAGAAACGAGCATACAGTAAATGGAGGACCGTATGCTCAGACCCGCCGACGTACAGATCAATCGGCATCCAGAAACGCTCCTTCTCGGGTGAACAAAACTCACGGTCATTTTTCGGATCGAGATATCTGAGGTAATACCAGCATGAACCAGCCCACTGCGGCATTGTATTGGTTTCTCTTCGTCCATTCAATCCGGTTTCAGCGTCAACAACATTGATCCAATCCTCCGCAAGAGCCAGAGGCGATTCCGTGGTACCGCTTGGCTGGAACCTTTTCAATTCCGGAAGAATAAGTGGTAGCTCGTCCTCGGATAACGCTCTCATCGTACCGTCGTCAAGGTGGATGATCGGGATAGGTTCTCCCCAGTAGCGTTGACGTGAAAAAAGCCAGTCACGCAACTTATACCGAACCGTTCGCGTCCCGATGTGTTTTTCTTCCAGCCAATTAACAATAACGTTCGTTGCTTCGGCAGTTTTCAGTCCATTGAGCGATACTTCGTCGTTGGAGGAATTCATTCCCACTCCGTCCCCGACGTAAGCAGCTTTCTTGACATCCCCCCCTTGCACCACTTCAACGATCGGGATGTTAAATGACTTTGCAAATTCGTAGTCACGTTCATCGTGTCCGGGAACGGCCATAATCGCTCCTGTCCCATATCCCATCAGAACGTAGTCGGCAATCCAAATTGGGATTGTCTTCTTGGTTGCCGGGTTTACGGCATACCCACCCGTGAAGACTCCCGTCTTCACAGATTCTGTACCCCGTTCCAGATCCGATTTTTTCTTCGTTTTCTCAGCATATTCATCGACGAGTTTCTTCTTGTCAGGAGTCGTAATAAGTGAAACCAAAGGATGCTCCGGCGCGAGCACCATATATGTCGCACCAAAAACAGTATCCGGCCGTGTAGTGAAGACAATGATCGTTTCTGATCGTCCGGACAGTGAGAACGTAATTTCCGCCCCTTCGGATCTTCCTATCCAGTTTGTTTGCTGGTCGAGTGTGGATGCAGGCCAATCCAGTGTTTTTCCGTCTTCAAGGAACCTCTCAGCATACGCCGTTATTCGCATCATCCATTGTCGTAGAGGGCGTCGTTCAACAGTGTACCCTTTCTCCGTCCACTCCCCTACTTCTTCGTTTGCGAGAACTGTTCCCAAAGCCTCACACCAATTGACCGGAACTTCTGCGATGTACGCCAATCGAAAGTCTGCAAGGAAATCGTGTTGCTCCTTCTTACTCAAGGATTTCCACTGCTCGGGCGCCAGATGCTCGATTCCGAAAAGATTCTTGGTACCATGCCGGCCGAGTTCCTCTTCAAGCTCAGCAATCGGTCGTGCCTTCTGTACGCGGAGATCAAACCAGGAATTATACACTTGCAGGAAAATCCACTGCGTCCATTTGTAGTAGTTTGGATCAGTGGTATCAATTTCGCGGGTCCAATCGTAGCTCAAACCAAGCATCTTGATCTGCCGCCGGAAGGTGTTGATATTTTGAATCGTCGTTATGCGAGGATGAATGTTCGTCTGCATCGCATAGCGCTCTGCGGGAAGACCAAACGCATCCCAACCTATCGGATGAAGGACGTTGAATCCCTTCATCCTTTTGAAACGCGAAAGGATGTCGGTTGCCGTGTACCCTTCAGGATGACCGACATGAAGCCCTGCGCCTGAGGGGTAGGGAAACATGTCCAGGATAAATGCCTTCGGCTTCCCCGGGTCTTCCATGGTAACGAACGTGCCATGGTCGTCCCAGTACCGTTGCCATTTCGCTTCTATTAGCTCAAAATTATAAGGCATCGACTACTTGGACGGAGCGAGTGTGAATTCTATTGAGTGAAATGCACGAGATTGTGAGGAATGTACCGAAATGAGCAGAGACAATCAACGGAATGACTGGATCAAACGGCTTTCAAAATCATCATCGTGATATCATCCGACTGACTTGTCCCTTTTGAGTGGAGAAGTATGTCCTCATGAATAAGGTCCACCATCTCCTCTGCGTTGCTTGCAAGATGTGCTGAGACCAAAGATTCAAGGCGGCCTTCTCCGTATTCCACAGCGTTCTTGTCCATCGCCTCAGTGACCCCATCGGTGAAAAGTACGAGCATATCACCAGTGGTAAGGGTGACAATCCCCTGCTCATAAGGCGCTGGTGGTTCCATAATGCCGAGAATCATTCCTCCCACGTCCAATCGATCGACCTTCCCTCGAGGTCGCACAAGTAGAGGGTAATTATGTCCTGCGTTCACAAAACTCAGTGAACGATCCTTGGGATCATAGATTCCCCAGAAGAACGTGACGAATTTGCTCCCGCCGGTATTTGGACATAACAGGCTGTTCACCTTGCCTGTTAACTCGGAGAGACCGATGTTGAGGGGAACTAATGCGCGAATCGTGGCCTGGAGATTTGCCATCAACAGCGCTGCAGGCGGACCCTTGCCAGACACATCACCGATCGCGATGATGAATCGCTCCCCCTCTATCGGGATGACATCATAATAGTCGCCACCCACCTGACGGGAGGAGATGTTCGTCGCCGCAATATCGATACCGGGAATGTCGGGAAGAACGCTCGGGAGGAGGCCTTTCTGAATCTCACGTGCGATCAATAGCTCATCTTCTAACTTCTGTTTCTCAATTGCTTCCTTGAAGAGCCGGGCATTCTCGAGTGAAATAATCGCAAGGTTGGCCAGCGATGAAAAAAACTCGAGGTCAAGATCCGTAAATGGTTCTTTGCTCAGCTTCTCTCCAAGCAGAATTAACCCGCGGTTTTCGCCTTGCAGTTGCATTGGTACGATCACGTGAAGTCCTGCAGCATTCAACCGGTTCCTGGGATCGATCGAGTCCTTGATAATGTACTCTGACACTCTGGTGGGTCCCTTGAGGTTTGCCAAACTCATCAGCAGTTCGCCCTGGGGCACCGGACCGTCCAGCTTTGAGGCAACGACCCGCATATCTGATCCGCCGCGCAACGCGATCAGGTACCGGTTTACCCCTACCTGCCCAAGAAGGGAGAAGACAAGGAGTCGAACAAGTTTTTCAGGATCAAGAAGGGAGCCGAATTCCTTTCCCAGTTCGAACAAAGTGTTCATCTCCTGGATTTTTCGATCAAGCTTTCGATTCACCTGTTTTGTTTCTTCCAGCGTCCTGCTTTTTTCTATTGCAGTCGCAGAAATATTCGCAAGTGATTGCAGATATGTTCTCTGCTGATCCTCTAGCGGTTGGGGTGAGAATCGCTCTCCAAAACCAAGAAACCCGATAAGACGGTCAGCCATAACCATAGGCAACAGAATCGCAACACCAGCCTGCTGGAAGAATTCAACCCATGGATAACGATCAGCATCGACAACCGATATGTCGAACAGATTCGAGGGAGTAGCCTCCACAACAACGCCCTTGCCAATGAGTGACTGGGAGAATCCCTTTGCCGCCTCCACCTTCACTTCCTTTCCGGAACCTGCAAGCGCCACCATCCCCTTGCTCGAAAGAATCTTCCCCATGATTGTCAGCAGAATGTGGCTGTACACGAACTGCGGATCGAGCGACGAGTTGATTACTTTGCTGAATTCGAAAAGGGCGGTATGTTCAAAGTAGCTTGCATAGGATTTTGCCGGCGGAGGCGCGGAAGCTGCTGAACGGGCAGGACGGCTTTTCTTGCGTGGCGAACTTTTCTTGCGTGGCGAACTTTTCCTGTGTGGTGAACTCTTCTTGTTTGAAGTGCTCATCAATTCTGAGAAGGAAGATACTTTGTAAGCTTTACCTGATTCGGCGATCCGGGTCGAATATTGTACTCTACCTTGTCCATGAGTGATTTCATCAAATACACTCCGAGTCCACCCTTGCGGAAATGTGAAAGATACTCTTTCATGTCAGGACGTTTCACGCCGTTTGGATCGAAGATTCGGCCATTATCGTGAATTGTTACCTCAAATGAATTTTTCGCGCCCCGAATAGAGATCTTCAAGTTCTTTGTCGCGTCGTAACTGTACGCATGTTTGATGACATTGGTGCAAGCTTCATCGACGGCGAGCGCGATTTTTGACACATCCTCATCGGAAAAACCGAATTCTTGAGCGGCATGAGAAACGAAATCACGGACGGCGATCAGTTCTTCGGTCTTGCTTTCGATCTGTATGGAACGTTCCTTCACTTCTTTGCATTCCCCGGAATAATGGGCTTGGAATCGAGGAACCTGTTGATTGCTTCGCTCTCATCGGCGAGGATATCGTACAGCAGCGGAAATCCGAGGAGGTCAAAGATGTTGAAGACCTTCGGAGACATATTGGAGAGCTTGATGTCGCCCTTGTTTTTGCGAACGTCCTCGACAAACGCCATGAAAACGCCAAGTCCGGCGCTGCTGATATAGGACAGGTCTTTGCAGTTCACCACAATCTTGTACTTACTCGATTTCAGGAGCCCCTGGAATGCGTCCTCCAGCTTGGGAGCGGTGTGGGCATCGAGGTACCCTTTGATCTCAAGAACATTAACATCTTTTGTCTCGCGTTGCGATATGTTGAATTCACTCATAGAGACTCCTTCATTTACGACGGTACTTTCTGTGCGGCTGCATGTGGACCCATCCATTTCACCACCAGCAACGTTAGGTCGTCGTGATTGGGATGGTCACCGGTATACGATTTGATTTCCTCCAGAACTTCCTCCTTAATTTGGGAAGCTGATTTTCCTGCTGATGCCTTTCCCCTCTCCAGCAACCGATCGTATCCGTACTCATCATCCCCGCGACGTGCCTCCGTGACACCGTCGGTGTAGAAAATGCACACATCACCCGCCGCGAGAGTAATGGATTCTTCCTGCATGGCGTTGGCAAACACCGTTCCGCGACTCATGCCGAGGCCCATTCCGCCTGGCCGGAGATAACGAACCTTGTTCTTCGATACATGAAGCATCGGGCAGTGACCAGCACGGGAAAGCGTGAGGAGACCGGAGGAGGTATCAATGACCGCATAAATTAAGCTAACAAATGAGTGTTTGTCAATAGAAGATGAAAGGGCTTCATTTGCGTGGATGATGAATTCGCGGGGCGAGTTATGCAACCTGCTGATCGCCTGGAAGATGCCTTTCACCTCTGACATGTAAAACGCGGCCGATACTCCCTTCCCAGACACGTCACCCACAACGATACCTAGTCGCCGGTCATCAAGTTGCACGAAGTCGTAGTAGTCACCCCCCACCTCAAACGCTGGAGTTGAGATAGCATCCACGTCAATACCATAGACGCTCGGGAGGCTTTGCGGGAGAAGTTTTTTCTGCATCTCCTGCGCGAGAGTCATTTCCCGCATTAACCTTTCACGCTCAATCGATTTCTTAATCAATCGTGAGTTCTCAATGGCAATTGACGCTTGATCCGCAAACGCCGTGATCACGTCGACATCATCCTTAAAGAATCCGTATGACATCTTCTTCGTCGCATAGAGGATACCAATCAGCCCGTTACGCGAGACCAGCGGAGCCGCAACCAGGGAACCAATGGTCGCCCCACCCTTCTTCACGTGAGCAAACCGCCGGTCCTGCTCAACATCGTCAATACTCAGCATCTCGCGGGTCTTAATAACATCATCACGGACATCGCCCGCTGGCAGCATCAGCTTCTCAATCTCTTCCAGCGATATATTTTTCATTGCAACAACCTCGGCGATATACGCCTTCGCGTCCGGTGCTGTGCCAACACTCTCGCTATGGATAAGCTCCAGCCAGGTACTTCCACCTTCGCAAATTTGAAGTGTCATGCTGGTAACAGTCTCCACGAGATCATGAAAATCAAAAACCTGTGTGACCAGCCGCCCTAGGTTGTGCAAGGAAGCGACCTCGGTCGTCTTGCGATCAAAGGCCTCAGCGGTTGGCAGATGAAAGAGCGTACTCACGAACGTCATGCCGAAATAGATGTTGCCGAAGAGGCAGGCCAACACCGTTATCTTTGCAAGGATATCCGAGAAGTAGAGCAGAGAGTGACTGATCAGGGTATTATTGTTCAGAAGGACATTCAGAATTACAAAAGCAACAAAGAGAAAAAAGGAATAGACAAGTGTGATTACCTTCTCCCGCTTTGTAAGGTAGATAATCCACGAGAGACGGAATGAATTCATAACGGCAAGACCAAGGGTACAAAAGAAGAGAATTGACATGAGCGTATTCTCTTCCAACGGTTTCAGCCAGAAAGCAACAATACCTGTGGCAGTAAGAAGAACAAAGAATGCGACCAGGTTTCGACGGGAATGTTTCCTCCGTTTGAACAACACCAATTCTCGCAAGCTACGCATCACAACAGCCGCAAAGAAGGCAAGGCTCAGGCCAAGGAGAAATGCGACAAAGAGGGCATCAAATCCAAGTGGCAGTAAATCATTATTCTTGACGTCAAAGTTGTCCGAGACACCCGTCGCAAGGACCACGGAAAGAATCACCACGATACCGGTGGCGATAAGAAGCATGCCGAGGATGCGAAGAGGAGGAAACCGTTTTCCTCTCGTAAGCTGTTCAAGCAAAAACCATAGGAGAATAAATCCAAGAAGAAGGAGGACGTCTCTCAGAAGGCCGAGTCCGCTACTCTCCACATCGACCGCTTTTCGGATCACATCAATAATAAAGACGGCGAGAACCAAAACGATGGACCCCATCGCCAAAACAACGCGCCGGATCCGCGATGTCCGATCCTGACGCCGCGAGGATGTTTCGCGGACGAGAGGAAATCCAACCTTATCTTTATCGGAGCCTCTGATGTTCTTCACCCTTCAAAAAAGGAAGAGAGGAAACTGGCCGGGCTGAATAGAATCCTCCCATACAGTTGTGTTCTTCGTTGTGGCGCAGAAAAAGTTGCGAAGGTTGCTACTGAAGTGACAACCCGGTCATCTCGTGCTCAGCTATGCGAGATGCCAACTAGGATGCGGAAAGACGGGCGATATGCCTGTCTGCCTCGCGTCCAAAGGTCGTTGTTGCATGGTCTTTTTTGAGCTTCTTGTACAGGCTAATCGCCTGATCCCTGTTTCCTGTCAAACCATAATTGCGGGCAGCATTATTCAAATACTCCGCAACATGGACGCCATCGGGGTTCTTGTTCGCAGCTTTTTGAAAATACTCCGCTGCCTGGTCGAATTTTTCCAGGCCTTCGTAGGCTCCTGCAATGCCGGCAAGTCTGGAGACAGCGAGCAATGTATGCAACGGACTGAAGTCTTCAAATTTCTCCAGGGCCAATTCATATTTTCCCATGCGGGCATACGCGTCTGCAAGATAGAACGTTGCCATTTCTCCAGCTTCCGAACTTCCGTAGTTTGCAACAATATCTTTGAGCCCGACAATGTTTCTCTCGGGAACCCCGTTGATTGCCGCTTCATACTGACCATTGTCGAACAGTTGATACACCTGGGACAGTTGCAACGAGGCTCGCTCGTTGTTTTGCTTGCGGTTGTTCATATAAAAAACGATGGCGAGCGCCATCAATCCGAGAACAAGAAGGGACGTCGAGATGTGCTTCTTGTGCTTCTCATAAAAAGCGACAGCTTTCGCGTACGTGGTAATAAGAGCATCTTCTTTTAGTTCGCGTTTGGAGAGTTTCTTTTGAGCACGAAGCATAGTTCATAATTCCTTTTGATGATACAGAGGATGACCGAGTGCGCCTGTCGGGACTCGAACCCGAAGCCTTTAGCTTCGGAGGCTAACGCTCTATCCAATTGAGCTACAGGCGCGTACGCTGGCAGTCACGGGCAACAAAGATACGCATTTGCCGAATGGCTATCAAGGCAGTGTTGGCTTACTTCCGCTGTCTATGTCCCAAGCGTGAGGTTGCGAACGATGCACCCCAAACACATCCAAGTATCAGAAGGAGAAGGAAGACACAGTATGCTGCAGCCCCACCGAAATTATACATTCGCATTTGAGAAAGGATTTCCACGGCAATCGGTCGATTGTTAAGCGAGTATAGAAGAATAGATGATACAAATTCTCCCAATGAAGCAATCGAGACCAACAACGCGCCGGAAATAATTCCGGAACCTATCAACGGCAGGACAACCTTGCGCAAGCGTGACCAAAAGCCCGCGCCAAGTGCGGCACCAGCCTCAAGAAGTGACCCGTCAAGCGTTTCGAGCGCAGCGCTGGTGGATCGCACAACAAGCGGATACGAACGCGCAAAATACGCGATGGGAAGAATCCAGAAGCTTCCCACCAGAACAGCAAATCCGCCGAGAATGTGTGATGAATTAAAGACGATGAGAAGTCCAATGGCAATGATTGTCCCTGGTAACGCAAACGGAATGTTGACCAGGAGCTCTACTGGAGCTTTCCAGCGACCAAGTGACCCTCGCACAATGACATACGAAACTGTTACTCCGACAAGAATACAGAACACCAATGTCAGAATACTCATCATGATGCTGTTCAGAATCGGTTCGAATACATGGGCGTCGTAAAAAAGCTTATGAAAATTCTCAAGCGTATATGATGCCGGGAAGATCTGCCACGTCCAGGAGCCCTCTTTGGCAAATGCAATCATGAGAATTGTCAGAATGGGGAGCAATTCAAAGACAAACACGCCAATGGTTCCTGCGATAAGAATCCGTCGAGGCCATGGTGTGATGGTGATCTTTCCGTCTCGAGTCGAACCTTTGGCAGCTCTCGTGCTCGTGGAAGCTGTGCGTCGAAAGAAAAAAAAGAACATGACCGATGCGATGCCAAGCAGGACTGATTGTGCGGCAGCAAGTTCAATGTCGCCGTTCAGCTTTGTTGAATAGATCAGTGTGGTCAGAAATCGCTTATCTCCCCCGAACAAAAAGGGGGCAGTGAATGAAGCCATGCTCGCCATGAAGGTCAGCAGTGCGGCACCCGTGAGTGCAGGACGGATTTCAGGTAAGATGACCCGACGGAAGGCCGTCCATGCACCTGCTCCTACACTGGACGCTGCCTCGATGAGCGAGGCATCTATGTTTCGCAGAGGTGGCAAGAGAAACAGGTAGGTATAGACATAAAACGAGTACACATGAACCATCAGAATCGCTGCAAAACCATCGAAGCCAAGAATTGACTCCTCAGACACAAACATCTGCTGGAGCAAACGTGGAATAATCCCGCTCTCGCCGAACACAAAAAGGAAGGAAATAACCCCCACAAGTGGTGGCAGTCCGATAGGCAGAACCGCCAATGATGCAATAGCCTTCTTTCCGACAAAATCGCATTGCGTCAACGTTACAGCGAACAGGGTTCCAACAACGCCACTCAATACTACCGTTGCGAGGGAAACAACAATTGAATTCAGGACTGCCTCCCAGAAACCGGTGTTGTGCCACGACAACAGTTCCGCATATCGGTCAAACGAGATTACTCCGTGGACGAGAAGACTTTCTCGCGCCATTGCAAACAAGGGATAGAGAACATAGCCCAAAATTACGACGGCAGCAAATGCGACCGGAATAACAATGGAAATTCGAAGGAACGATTTCAAGTCCGCCATCCGGGGAAGAGTTTCACCATCTCCATGTCAAATCGAATCCGCACGGTATCGCCAACATGGAGTTGGTTGGAAAATGTGGAGCTCACCATCGATGAATGAACTTCCAAACCATCCAGCAAGAGAATAAGGTTCGTTGTAAACCCAAGATACTCCTTTTCTTGAACCACCGCCGAGAATGTTCCCGCTTTCTTCAGAGGAAGGACGATAATCGCCTCATGCCTGATTGCAAGTGTGGCGTTCCCCGCGGGCACTTTGGCCGCCCCTCGCACGCTGACTGCGAACTTTCCGGCAGTAAAGCGCTTTTCCGCATAATGCCCCTCCACCAGATTTGCACCGCCAAGAAACTTCGCTACGAAGGGATTGACCGGTTGTTCGTAAACCTCTTCGGGGGTGCCAACTTGCTCCAGAACTCCGTCACGCATCACGGCAATTCTATCCGAGAGACTCATGGCCTCTTCTTGGTCGTGTGTCACATACACCGTAGTAATCCCCGTGCGACGCTGGAGGGCACGAATCTCTTCGCGAGTTTTTACCCTCAGGGAGACATCGAGGTTGCTGAGTGGCTCATCGAAGAGAAGAATGGACGGCTGGAGAACAAGGGCCCTTGCCACCGCAACCCGCTGTTGCTCTCCACCACTGAGTCGTGGGACATGCTCGTCGATTTTTCGGACAAGGTCAACCGCTTCCAGTGACTCCCACACCCTGCGCCGAATCTCTTCCTTCTGAGTGTTTCGAACTTCCAGCCCAAAGGCAACGTTTCCATAAACGGTCATGTGCGGAAAGAGCGCGTATGTCTGAAACACCATCCCGATGCCTCGATCCTGGGGGGGCTTCTCCGTAATGTCATCGCCGTTCACGAGGATCCGTCCTGAAGAAGGAGATTCGAATCCAGCAATCATTCGGAGCAAAGTGGTCTTGCCGCATCCACTTGGGCCGAGGATCGAGAAGAACTGACCCGAAGGAATATCCAGCCGCTCTATATGAACGGCACGTGTTTTCTCAAACATCTTGGAGACGCCAACAATAGAGACTGCAGACATGACTACTTAGAGATGGTTGACGGCCTGTGCGTGGCCGGTGCCTTTGACTTCTTCTTCCCAGCGCTTCATCCACTCACGCTCGTGTGAGGCCATGTGAGCCCAATCGATCTTCATGGGGATCAGATGGAGGGATGAAATCCACTCCGGCAATGCTGAAGGATCTATGTCTGTGCGCGCTGGAATACGGAAGAACTCTTCTGCCTGGAGCAATATACTCTCTCGTGTAGTCACAAATTCGTAAAACCGAATTGCATCCTCGCGATGACGCGCTCCCTTCAGCAGCGCTATGCAATCCGTGATCAGCGGTGTTCCACTCTTCGGAATTACATAACCGAACGGATAGTCATTGATCGATCGCTGAATCACTACATCGGGGAGATTCCAGATTGAGAGAGGAGCCTCTTCCCTTGCAATCTTTAGATACAGTTGTGTCGGATCGCCCGCGTATGATTTCGTGTTCGCATCCAACCGCCGGAGCCATTCAAAGCCGGATTCAATATTACCCGTCTTCTTCTCTTCGCGGGCAATCAGAGCGGAGAAGATTGTTCGCATCGTTCCCGAGGCAAGTGGATAGCGGAGGATGATTTTGTCGCGCCAATCTGGTTTCAGGAGATCATCCCAGTCTTCAGGTACTTCTGTGGATTTCAGCATGCGCGAGTTGTACATAATCACTTCAGGAGTCAACTGCGTTGCATACCACATCCCGTTCCGACTCTTAAAATCATCCGGAAAGAGCGAATCCCACGTCGGCTTGTACAAATGAAGCAGACTCTCAGCCTCCGCTCTGGCGAACATCGTGGCTGGCGCTCCCCACCAAATATCGGCCTGGGGATTATTGCGCTCAGTCCTCACGCGATCGTAGACATCCTGGGAGCCCATATCGAGCCATTGAACGTCAATCTCCGGGTACACTTTCTCAAAGCGCTGTTCAAAAGCGGAAAGCATCTCCTTGCCAT
>QKGJ01000047.1 GCA_003251275.1 Ignavibacteria bacterium | reverse complement strand
GCTCGAATTTGTGGAACAATATGATCGACGAATTCCTGACGTACCTGCTCATTGGTTTTGGTTTTGATCTTCCATTTCATGGAAAGTGCTGTATGTTCGGACAGACCCGTCGGAGGTCCCGACATCGCGAGGGTCGGATACCACCAGCGGTTGATGGAATCTTGCAGCATTTCCTTCTGCTCAGAAGTTCCCTTTGCGAGGGCAACGACGGCATCGTATCCTTGTTTGATGTGGAAGGACTCCTCGTAACAGATTCGTTTCATCGCCCGGGCGTACGGACCATAAGATGATTGGGCAAGCATCGTTTGGTTGATGACCGCGGCGGTATCAACGAGCCATCCGATGACGCCAACATCCGCCCATGTCGGAGTGGGGTAGTTGAACACGTTGGCGTATTTTGCCTTTCCGGCGAGCAACTCGTCGAGCATCTGTTCCCGGGAGACCCCCAAGGTTTCTGCTGCGCGGTAGAGAAGCTGACCATGGCCTGCCTCGTCCTGTACTTTTGCGACGAGGGTTAGTTTTCTTCGAAACCCAGGTGCATAAGGTATCCATTTCCCTTCGGGAAGTTGTCCAACGATTTCACTGTGCGCGTGTTGACCCATCATCCGAATCAGGTTTTTTTTGTACTGCTCAGGCATCCAATCGCCCGGTTCGACTTTTTCACCCCGGGTGATTCTCTCCTCAAACTCCTTAAGATGTTGTTCTTCTGTCTTGTTGACGAATGCCATAGCGGTGCCAGATATGTTCAAAAAAGATTAGAATTCTCATTTCAATATACTATTTTCATTGGATTGACTCAACGACACCGGTTGGACGGATTCTCCATCACGAGCGAATTGATCATCGCTATCTGAAGTGTCTCCGTTGGCAATCTCAATCTAATTCCTTACCTTTTTTCCACTTCAGATCACCACTCACGAAAGAACAAACGAACTTTGCCACCTATTCGAGTCCGCTTTGCACCCAGTCCAACAGGCTATCTTCATGTAGGCGGGCTGCGAACCGCCCTTTACAACTACCTTTTTGCCAGGAAGAACAAGGGAACCTTCGTTCTAAGAATCGAAGATACTGACCGCACTCGACTTGTTGATGGTGCTGTCGAGAATTTGATAGCGACTTTGTCATGGGCAGGATTAACATTCGACGAAGGCCCGACTGTTGGGGGGAATTTTGGTCCGTATGTCCAATCGGAGAGATTGGAGATTTACCGTGACCATGCCCGGAAGCTTCTTTCGCAGGGGAAGGCATACTATGCTTTCGACACGCCCGAGGAACTCGAAGAGATGAGGAAAACGCAAGAGAAGATGCGTGTTCCACCGAAGTATGACCGACGTGCGCTTCGATTAAGCGAGACTGAGGTGAAGTCAAAGCTTGATGCCGGCGTTCCGCATGTCGTCCGAATGAAGATTCCGGAGACTTCCACGATCGTTGTGGACGATATTGTACGGGGGCGCGTTGAATTTGTGAGCGACCGGCTTGACGATCAGATTCTTCTCAAGTCTGATGGGTTTCCGACGTACCACCTTGCAAACGTGGTCGATGATCATCTCATGGGAATAACGCATGTGATTCGAGGGGAAGAGTGGCTCTCGAGCACGCCAAAACATGTGTTGTTGTACGAGTACTTTAGCTGGGAGATGCCTGCCTTTGCTCATCTTCCACTGCTCTTGAATCCTGATAAGTCAAAGCTCAGTAAGAGGCAGGGTGATGTGGCAGTGGAGGACTACCGGCAGAAGGGTTATTTCCCGGAGGCATTACTAAATTTCGTTGCCCTGCTCGGATGGAACCCGGGAGACGAAAGAGAATTGTTCAATCTTGAAACCCTTGTCGATGAGTTCTCGCTGGAACGAGTCGGGAAATCAGGCGCCGTGTTTAACCTTGAGAAGCTTCAATGGATGAATACACAGCACCTGCGCTTGATGACTGATGACCAACTCTTCGGCCTGCTTGAACCGTATTTGGAGAAGGCGCATCTGGGCTCCCTCCACAGAGAATATGTGCTGAAGGTGATCCATCTGATGAAGGAGCGTGTCGACAGGGTCGAAGAGTTCATTTCTTTTGGCGGATATTTTTTCGCCGACCCTGAATCGTATGATAATCAGGCAAAGAAGAAGAACTGGAAACCGGAGTCGTCGACGTATCTCACCGAGGCGATTTCGTCGATCAGGGGACTCAACACATATGATGAAAAGAGCATTGAAGATGTGGTTCGAACGATTGCCGAGCGACACGGTGTAGGCGCAGGGAAACTGATTCACCCACTTCGTCTTGCGCTCACCGGATTGGGGATGGGACCCGGACTATTTGAACTAATGGCTGTGCTCGGCAAGGAGACTTGTCTCCGCCGGCTAGAACGAGCTTTGGCGCGACTTGTTGAACATTGACTCTCGCAACGACATTCTCTATATTTTTCGGGACTCGAATTGAAGAAACCATCTGATGTTATTCGGATACGGAACGCGACATTCTACGCGTACCACGGAGTATTGCAGGAAGAACAATCAGTTGGTGGAAAATTTGAAGTTGATATCGAAATGTATGGCGATTTCGGGGCGGCGGCACGTACAGACAAGCTAAGACAAACCGTCGATTACGAGCAGGTCTATGCACGGATTCAGGATATCGTGCACGCGCAAAAGTTTTACTTGATTGAAGCCCTGGCCAATGCTATTGGAGAGCGATTGCTTCAAGAATTCTCGATCCTCGACAGAGTAACTGTTTGTATTCGGAAACCACATCCTCCCGTCAAAGGAGTGGTGGATTATGTCGAAGTAGAAATAACTCAAAGCCGTTGAACCATGTATCGTATTTTTGTCGGTGTGGGGTCGAACGTTGGAGAGCGGGAGAAGTTTCTGGATAAAGCCATGGCAGCCCTCAAGCAACTTCCGGGAACTAAGATGGTATGGACATCTTCTGTCTACGAATCTGATCCGTGGGGAAAACAGAACCAAGGGAAGTTCCTCAATGCGGTGGCGGAGCTTGAATCAGATTTTACACCCGGCAATCTGTTGAAAGAGGTGAAGTCGATTGAGGAGAGTATTGGAAAGCGATCGAGCGAACGATGGGGACCCAGGGAAATCGACATCGATATCCTTCTCTATGACGGATTGGTAGAGCAAACGGCGGAGATTTGTATCCCCCACAAGGAATTGGAAAATCGAAAATTTGTCTTAATTCCATTCAAAGAAATTGCCCCAGATGTCGTTCATCCCGTCAACGGAATGACGATCGATGAGCTTGCAGGAGCCTGCAAGGACACGTCGAGGGTCGTTAAATCATCACATCACATCAAAATCTAGCAGCAGCACCGATCAAGAAGCGGAGCCCTTTTGTCGAACGCTGAGCCACTCGCGTCACTTATCGAACAGTCTGAGTTGCGTTACATCGCCATCGAGGGTGTTATCGGTGCAGGCAAAACCACACTTGCAACGATGCTCGGCGAGACACTGGCAGGGAATGTGGTTCTTGAGCAATTTGCGGAGAATCCGTTTCTCAAGGATTTCTATCAGGACCCTGAGCGTTACGCCTTTCAAACACAGATATTCTTCCTCCTCACAAGATACAAACAGCAGCGACAACTGTTTCAGGCGGACCTTTTCCATCGTTTTCTGGTGACGGATTACATCTTCGAGAAAGACAAGATCTTTGCGTACCTGAACCTTGAGAATGAAGAGTTGCGGCTGTATGAAACTCTCGTCAGCAATATTGAACACAACATTCCCACTCCCGATCTGGTCGTGTACCTGCAATCAAGCGTTCCCCGGCTGATGGAACATATCAAGGATAGAGCGAGGGCTTTTGAGGCGGACATGTCTGAGTCGTATATCCGGGACCTCAATGAGGCATACAATTATTTCTTCTTTCGGTACAAAACGACGCCGCTGCTTATTGTCAATACCACCGAGCTTGACTTTGTGAACAATGGGGATCATTACGAAGACCTGGTGAGGGCTATTCTTCGGCCAAATCGGGCTGCCGTTGAGTATTACAACCCGTTGGTAAAGAAGTGAGGAGATAGAATGCGCTATCTGCTCATTTTATTTATCGCTGGCTACCTTATCTGGAAACTTGTTCAGATGCTTGCGCGCGGACTGGGAGGGGGAAACGAGCGACCAAACGTACGGGGAGGAGAGAAAGGCAAAAAGGATCCGATTCAGCCTTACGTGGAAATCAAAGACGCCGAGTTCGAAGAAATCAAGCCGGAGAGAGAAGCCGGTGAAGAGTCACCAAAGAAAGAATGACCAGTCATTCGGTGCTAAGGAGAGGGGAACAAGCATTGAAGCGTCTTTTTGCCTCCCTGTTTCGAATGTTCTTCCGGTCTCAAGAATCCCACAACCTCGGCTCTTTTCACCCAGAAGCAATTCTTGTCGTGCGTCAGCACAACCAACTGGGCGATATGCTCTGCGCCGTCCCCCTGCTTCACTCACTTCGTGAAAAATATCCTAAGGCATTCATCAGTCTCATCGCAAGCCCCGTTAACTATGATGTGATGATTGGGAATGAGTATTTGAACGAAGTCATCTGCTATGATAAGAAGGAATTCTTGGGACACGGTCTGCCTCGCCTAGGGAAGTTTTTCCGGTTTGTACACTCGCTGCGCAAGCGGGGATTTGATCTTGCGTTGGTTCCGTCAACTGTTTCAACCTCTGCGACGAGCGACCTGTTAGCATACGTTTCGGGAGCACGCGTTAGGATAGGACCATCGTCTCTTGATAACAAAGAGAACGTGACCGGCTTTCTCTTTAATGTTCCGATCGCTCTTGATTGGAGGGAAGCGCCGGAGGTTCATCAATCGGAGAGGAATGCATGTGTTGCGCTTCCTCTTGGTATAAACAGAGTTCAGCCATCCTCGGTGATAACCTTGAAGAGGTCTGAGGTTAATGAGGCTAAGTTATTTCTGGACATAGAGTCATACCCAAACAGGCTATACATTGTATATCATCCGGGTGCCGGAAAGATTCCCAATCGATGGCCTGCAGATCGGTTCGCACTGGTAGCAAACATCCTGTCGCATGAATTTGACTCTCGCGTCATCATCACTTCCGGCCCCTTTGACGGGGACCCGGTCAGTGATATGAAGGGAAAACTGTCAATTGAGTACAGGATTATCTCCAATGAGCCCATTCGAAAAGTTGCGGCAATTCTCTCACAGGCTACACTTGTTATTACAAACGATACCGGGATAATGCACGTAGGAGCAGCAGTAGGTACGCCGGTCCTTTCTCTATTCGGGCCGACTGATCGGCGGCAGTGGGCGCCTGTTGGGGAACAGCACCGTACAGTTTTTAGCAAATCCGCAAACATCGAAGATATTCAGGCAGAGGAAGTTCTCTTTGTTGCGCGCGAAATGCTTCGCGCAAGCCTCCAGCGAAGGGGCGCATCCCAGTGATGCTTTATTGCTCATGCAATTTTTTTTATATTGATTTCGCTTTTCCCTTTGCAGAATGAAGAACTAAGGTAGGCATGAGTCGCATATACATAGAAGATCTGGCAAATCATGTTGGAGAAGAGATCACACTGCATGGTTGGCTGTATAACAAAAGATCGAGCGGAAAGATAAAATTCCTTGTCATGAGGGATGGGACAGGTCTTGTCCAAGGCGTCCTTGCAAAGGGCCAGGTTTCAGACGATGTGTTCGGAAAGTTTGATGAGCTGACGCAGGAATCCTCATTCTCAATGACCGGAAAAACAAGAGCTGAGAAGCGTGCGCCGGGTGGATATGAACTGGATATTAGGGACATAAGAGTGATCAGCATTTCTGAAGAATACCCGATAACTCCCAAGGAGCACGGTGTTGAATTCCTTATGGACCGAAGGCATCTATGGCTGCGCTCAAGCCGCCAGCACGCTGTTCTTCGCATACGACATGAGATTATCCGGTCCATACGGGAGTTTTTCGACAACCGAGGATTCGTTCTTCTGGATGCCCCAATCTTTACTCCAGCCTCTTGCGAAGGAACATCGACCCTGTTCGAAACAGAATACTTTGATCTAGGGAAGGCGTTCCTGACTCAATCAGGTCAGTTGTATGGAGAGGCAGGGGCGATGGCGCTGGGCAAGGTATATGTGTTCGGACCAACATTCCGTGCAGAAAAGTCGAAGACCCGGCGACATCTCACTGAGTTCTGGATGGTCGAACCAGAGGTAGCCTTCAACGATTTGAACGACAACATGGAACTGGCTGAGGAATTTCTAGAGCATATCGTTCAGTCCGTTCTCAAGAATCGACAAAAAGAGCTTGAGACACTCGAACGCAATACTTCATTCCTGGAGAAAGTTAAACGGCCCCTTCCACGTATCTCCTATGATGATGCCGTGGCAATACTAAAGAAAAGAGGACATAACTTTGAATGGGGTAATGACTTCGGTGGAGCCGATGAAACTGTTATCTCGGAAGATTTTGACCGCCCTGTCATGGTACATCGTTACCCTGCGAAGGTGAAAGCATTTTACATGAAGCGCGATCCGGAGAATAACGATCTGGCGTTAGCCCTCGATGTTCTTGCGCCCGAGGGGTATGGGGAGATAATAGGAGGGAGCCAGCGTGAAGATAATCTCGATCTCCTCCTTTCTCGGTTGAGGGAGCACGAACTTCCTGAGGAGGCATTTTCATGGTACCTTGATTTGAGGCGATACGGTAGCGTTCCTCATTCCGGGTTTGGTCTTGGGATTGAACGAACGGTCTCCTGGATTTGCGGTCTTGATCACGTGCGGGAAACGATCCCCTTTCCACGCATGATCTATCGCCTCACACCATGAAGGATTGAACACAACAAATGCTCTCGGTTTCTGACCTTCGCAAGGACTTTGGCGCAATTCGCGCCGTTGATGGAGTCTCGTTTGAAGTTCGTCGGGGGCAGATCTTTGGACTGCTGGGCCCCAACGGGGCAGGAAAATCCACCACTATTCGGATGATTCTGAACATCCTCCACCCCGATTCTGGAGCGATCCTGTATGACGGGTTTCCATTTCAGGAATCAACACGCAACATTGTCGGCTATCTCCCCGAGGACCGGGGACTTTACAGGAAGAACAGACTCCTCGATACTATCCTTTACCTTGCACGACTACGCGGCATGGTCCCATCTCTGGCTCAGGGAGAAGCGTACCGCTGGTTGAAGCGTTTTGGACTATTGCATCAAGTCCATCGCAAAGTGGAAGCCCTTTCAAAAGGAAATCAACAGAAGGTACAGTTCATTGCCGCCGTTATTCATAATCCGTCCCTCGTTATTCTTGATGAGCCATTTTCGGGCCTTGATCCGATTAATCAAATACTCTTCAAGGACATCCTTCTGGAACTAAAACACGAGAACAGAGCGATTATTTTCTCAACACACCAGATGGAACAGGCGGAAAGGTTGAGCGATA
>QKGJ01000104.1 GCA_003251275.1 Ignavibacteria bacterium | reverse complement strand
TCCCCCTTCAGGACAGCGGGAAAAATGTTCTTCTCCCAGTACGGAATGACGCGCGCTGCTGTGTCTTTCAGGCTCTCGCCATTTGGCGGGTTCACGTCGAAGCTTCTGCGCCAGATCTTCACCTGTGCATCACCAAACTTTTTCGCGGTCTCGGCCTTGTTGAGTCCCTGGAGATCCCCGTAATGTCTCTCATTCAAGGCCTGATCGTATTCGATCGGGATGGATGACTGACCGATGATATCGAGAACAATGTTCAGCGTTTCGTTCGCCCGTTTCAGAACGGACGTAAACGCCCGGGCAAACGTATAGCCTTTGAGTTTTTCTCCGGCAGCTTTTGCTTCCTCTTCCCCTTTCGGCGAGAGAGGGACATCAACCCAACCGGTAAAACGATTTTCAAGATTCCATTGTGACTCTCCATGGCGTAACAACACGAGCGAGGGCATGTTATTTCCTTATCAGTGCAACATTGTTTTTGACGAGTGGCGAGGATTATTCACCTGGACCAAAGAAAAACACTCCAAGCACAATAGCAAGGACCACAAGCTCAACCCGTCGCTTGAGAACAGGATTTCGCTTGCGCAACTGGCTCCATGCGGCAGCGATCCCATACATCAAACCAGCCAACAAGAGCGCCGTTACGATTGCTTCCGAATAGCCGAATTGATGGTTGACCCATTTTTGGAAATTGAATTTCCCGAAATCTCCGTAGATCAGGAGGAGGTGGAGCACGTATACTAAAAACGATTCTCGTCCTATGAGAGTGACAACCGACCTGGGCGATACTCCATACTTCCATTCCTTCAATACCATTCCCGCCAGAAGCAACAGCACACATCCTATGCGGAGAAGGACAAAGCTGGGGCTCGTGAGCCAGTACTCGTACGTCGGGTAGACTCTCGAGGCAAACGGTTCAATCACGACTGAAGCACCAATGAGCGCCGCCGCCCCGATGAGCATTCGCCATAGGTACTTCTGAAGAGCTTCTTCTAGAAAACTCTCCCGAACCCGAAGGAACAAGAAGCCAGCAAATGCACCCGCGAAAAGAAACGCGGCCCAGGGAAACAACGGAAACAAAGAATGTCGAACACCATTCATGTATGCAGCGATCGGCCATGGAATGAGTTTCCAGAAATCCACCTGCCACATCAATGGAGTCGCAAAGATAATGATGGTCGCCAATGCTATCGTCACATAGTAAAAACGTACCTCACGCCGGACTATGAGTAAGAGGCCTTGAAGGAGTACGAGACTCACCGCTATCGCCTGCAATACATCGACTTGAAAAAAGGACTGCCATTCCATGGGCGTCGTGTTGTTCACGAGTAGGGAGTATGAAAATTTTGGCAGGTGGAGCGCGTAGGCGATAATGAGAATAAACGAGAGCCGACCAATCAGTTTTATGAGCGGAGAACCAAAAGCCAGATAGTCCTTCAGCTTTCTCCGCGTTGTAATGGCATAGGCAAGACCTGATGCAAAGAGAAACGAAGGGGCAACGAGCCCATTGAGAAATTTAAGATACTGGAAGAATTGCGTTGAGAATATTTCCGGGTGCAGTGTCGCATTGACAACGTGTGTTTCGATCATTACCAGAACAGCCCAGCCGCGAAGAAGATCAATGAACTCGATTCTTTTCGATCGACTGACGGACAGCTCTGTCATGTGAGCGCAAGCATTGCGAAGAAAGAAAGAAGGTGAATGCGGGGGGGAGCCTTCATTAGTATGGGTTAGTCATGAAGAGGAAGAGAAGCAAGCTCACAAACGCATACTGCGTTACTCTGAGCGAAGACGAATATTCCTTCGACACGAAGCGCCAGGCATAGACGGTGACAGTCATGAGAACCAGGACCCCCAAACCGGTTGCAAACGCGATCTCAAACGGCAGCGTTTGGCCAAGCATTTGTCCAAGACCGCGATTAGCGGCCGAGCCATAAACGAGGATGAGGTGGAGAACGTACACCATTAACGATGATCCACCCAAAACGACAAGTTGAGAACGAACCTGTTTGGGGAGACGACGGGCAAAGTAGAACGATGCCGTGATTCCGAGAACGACGCCGAGACGAATAAGGTAGAAATTGGGGCTCGTCTTCCAAAAATCGTGCGGCGGGTAAAGCCGGAGTGGATGTAGGTCTGCGACAATACCGGCCGCGATGGCAAAGAGTCCTGCCAAGGCCAGTCTCTGGAAATAGCGGACCTCGCTCCCTGTCCTCCGTGCCTTGAGATACCAATGACCGCCAAACACGCCTCCGAACATGAATGCCGCATAGGGAAAGAGAGGAAACATCGACAGTTGATTCTGATTGAAGTATGGACCGATCAGCGGCGAAAACAACAATGTGAAGTCAACATTCCAGACCAGCGGAGTCGCGAGGACAATCCCGATTGTCAGTCCTAGAAGCAATTTCAAGAAACCTTTCACGGTCGGACTGACAAACACAAGGAACTGCAAGATCAAAAAACTCACAGCGAAGCAATGAAGAACGTCCACCTGAAACAATCGCAGATATCCTTCCGGCGAGGTTTCATACAGGATCTTATTGAGGGAAAAGAATGGAAAGTGGAGTGCATAGCCGATGACCAGCAGCAAGAGCATTTTTCCCAGGCGTTTGCGGACGGGGCGCGTAAACGACTGATACTCGTTCCACCGTTTCTCCGTTGCAACAAAGAATGAGAATCCCGCGACAAAAAGGAAAAGGGGAGCGGTGAATCCCCTGATGAAATTATAGACTCCAAAGAAATCGGTAGTCCTTGCTTCGGCGCTCAGAACAGAATCCACGCTATGGCCGATGACCATGACCATCACGGCAAAGCCGCGCATGACATCAAGAAATTCGATTCGCTGTGCAACAACGGTTGAACGGTCAGAAACGAATGATGCCCCGGACGAGGCATCAATATGCAGTGCAGAGGAACTCACTCGCCGAGTTTGTCTTTCAGAATCTGTTCAAGCTCGTCCAGATCGACGGGCTTTGTAATATAGGATGCGCCCATATCCTTGCCAAACTTCCTTGCATAGTAATCATCAACGGCCGTGAGAAAGACGAAAGGAATTGCACGGTACTCGGCTTCCTTTTTCATTTCCTGGAAAAGTTCAAAGCCGTTCGTCCCCGGCATTACCAGATCGGAGACGACGATGCTGGGTTTCATTGACTCGAGAGCCTTCATTGCATTCTCGGCACCGTCCACCGCCTTCACGGTAAACCCGCGATCAACGAGACCAGTGCGGGTCGCGCTAAGGAGCGACGGTTCATCATCAACCAAGAGGACGAGCTTATCTTTCAGCATGGAGTTTCTTCTTTAAATAGGTGGGAGACCGCGGATAATATCTGGATTTAGGTTTTTAGATGCAATGAAAGGTCATAGGAAGACTTCCAAAATCAAACCCCACGATGGAATGGGAATAGTCAAATCAAAACTGCTAACTTAGACAATCTCAGCCGCACATCGCTCGCCGCTGATCACTGCGCTTTCAATCGTGGCCGGAAAACCTGTAGCCGTCCAGTCGCCGGCCAAATACAGATTCTCGATCGACGTCTTATGACCCGGTCGTTGCTGATCAACTATTGGATTGGAGGAATATGTTGCGCGTTTTTCTCGGATCACCAGGGAGTGTGCCGGGTCCATCGTTTGAGGATAGACGCTACGAATGTCGGCCAGGACGATAGCCAGAATCTCCTCGTTGGTCAAGTCTACCACATCATGGGCAGCGCTGATAATCGCGGACACATGCCCCCCTTTGCGACCCTCCCGATTGATCTTGCTCTTGTTGAACAGCCATTGTGTCGTCCGTCCAATGATCCCCACAAAATCGTCCTTCATGAAATCGCCCTCAAACCATAGATGGACTGATACAATGGGCGACCAGGAGAATATTGTGGGATCGAAAGGAATCCCTGCCGGGAGAAGCGGTCGCAATTTGTGGGGAGGAACGGCAAGGATTACTGCTCGGCTCCTGATGAGTTCATCGCTGCGCAAGTATACTCCGGTGACTTTGGTTTCCTCAACTTGAACATGATCGACATCCGCATTGGAACGGATCTCACCTCCACGCATCATGATGAACTCTGCAGCGTGCTGTACATAAAGCTCACTGAGATCTGTGGTCGGCAGGGCGATGGATGCTGACATCCGGGAACTCAGAAATGCTTTGCGGAGAGATGCAGCAAACGTTCCAGCAGACGCGACTGATGGCCGCTCGTTCATAATCGCAATTGCGAGTGGATTCCAAAAGGTTCGCTGCAACTCTTCATGTTGTGCGACGTCTTCCAGCCACTGTGTGATCGTCATTCCGCGAAGTTTCTTGTTCATCTTCAGTTCAGATCGTAAGAGGCTCGCACCGCCGCGGAGAAGGAGAAGGCGATCGCGGAATGACCAGAGACGACACGAGAGGATTCCGAAAAGCAAATGAATCGGTGGTGGTAGTCGGGGAAGGGTCAGCCGGCGAAATCCCTTCTCGGGATGATGAAAGAGAATGGAAAGACTCGGTTGAATCGAGAGCTTTTCCAGCGTACCAATGCGTCGAAGAAAATTCAGTGTGTGTGAGTAACCGGCAATCAGAACATGCTGTCCGTTGTCGACGATGTCCCCAGTCGTCGCATCCCGAAAGGAAGCGGCGCGTCCCCCGAGCGCAGGCTTTTGATCTAGAACGAGGACGGGAATATCGCGTCCGCTCAAAGCAATTCCCGCGGAGAGACCGCTGATCCCTCCTCCCACAATGATCACACGAGAAGAATTCACCAGGAAAACAAAACGAGGAATCTCAATGCCCAGGGGTTTGCATACTTCAGGTGATGACTCAGCCAGTACCTGAACGTGATGAGGAGCTTGAGAAGCGTGGATATAGAAATGCGACCTGCAAAGACGTTGAAGTTCCGACGCTCAATCCTGCGGAGGACGTGCGCATAGATCGACCACATGACACGGGCAGCAAAGAAGAATCGTTTGTCTTCGTCCCGCAATGCGTTATGCGCAGCATCGAAGTATGAACAGGCGCGCTCAAATTGAAAGCGCATAAGGTTTACAAATTCCGGTGTGTAGCGAAAGTTCAAAAGGTCCTCCTCCGTGTATCCAAACCGCTTCATATCTTCCCGCGGAATATAGATTCTCCCCTTTTTGGCGTCGTCTTTCACGTCCCGAATAATGTTGGTGAGTTGAAGGGCGATCCCGAGATTAACTGCGTATTCACGCGTCGATTCGTTCTTGTAACCGAAAATCTGTCGACACATCAAGCCGACCGATGAAGCGACGAGATAGCAATATTCCCTCAGATCCTCGAAGGTTTCGTACCGGTTCTTCGAGAGATCGAGTTCCATGCCACGAATGAGTTCGTAAAAGTGTTCGACGGGAATGTTGAACCGTCGAGCAGTCGCAGTAAGCTGGTTGAGCATCGGATAGCTTGACTGCCGCGCAATCGCCTTGCCAAGTTCCTGACGCCATCTCTTCAGATGAATGGCTTTCGAGCGGTCATCAGTCCCCTCATCCACGATATCATCCGTGTACCGGCAGAAAGCGTACACAGTATTGATAGCCTCCCGCTTGTGCTTCGGGAGAAGTGAGAACGAGTAATAGAAATTCGTATTGCTATTCTTCGTTATGGCAGCTGCAGTTGCGCTCATAATCCCAGGATTGATTTTACGAACAAAGGCACGACATCCATTTTCGTTATGCGCGGACGGTGCAAGAGGACATTGTAGTTGAGCCGGCGAATCTTATCGAGAATAGTCATTCCACCGTTCCACGTGAGTCTGAGCTCCATTCGGAGATCCCATCCCACTTTCGAGACAAGAGGTTTTGCCCGTTGGAACATCGCCTCCGTCCTCTCCACCTGAAACATCAGAAGTTCTTTGAACCGCTCGTTGAATACACCGGCAAACAACTCGGCTTCAGTATAGCCAAATCGACTAATATCATCAAGGGGAATATAAACACGCGGTTTTCGCGCGTCAATGGAAACATCCTGCCAAAAGTTGGCCAATTGTAACGCGGTGCAAAACTCATCTGAGAGCGCTACGTTTTCAGCCTTCGCATAGCCAAATAATTGCAAAATCAGGCGGCCAACAGGATTCGCGGAATGTTTGCAATAAAACTGTAATTCGTCAAAATTCTTGTAGGTGGATTTGGTTACATCCATCCGAAATGCAACAAGCAAATCCCCCAAGGGCTTGCTTGGGATACCCCGAGAAGCGACGGTCTCTGCGAGCGCAATAAAGATCGGGTCGGTTGCAGCGCCGCGATAGCATTCTTCCAGCTTTCCACCCCACGAATCCAGTTTTTCCAGCCGTTCCTCACTCGTTGCAGAACCTTCGTCCGCGAAATCATCCGCGGTACGGGCAAAGGCGTAAATGCTGTAAATGGCAGGCCGGACACGCGCGGGAAGCAAACGGGAGGCGACAGGGAAATTCTCATAGTGGGAACGTGTGAGCCGCTCGCAATAGGCGATCGCTTCGCGGACCCGAGGGGATGAATGATCGGTCAATTAGTTGAATCGATAGGAAAGTTCATTACCTGCATTGAGCATTACCGGCGAGGCATGGTGGTGAACCATCTTCCATTCACTCCCGGAACGTTCAAAAAGATTCGTCGCAACGGCCCGGACAATTTGTGGCACCTGATCACCACCAAAAACAATTTCTTCTTCAAGGACGATCACGCCAAGATCGTTGTAGATCCGGGGAACCACATTGCGAAGCGAAAATCGAATTGACTGACCGTTTGCAATGATTGATTCCCAGCTCTTGCGAATAGACCGCCACCCGACAATTGTTCCCCATCCCGGGTGAACGCAGCGCACGGTCTCTCCATGGGACCACACCTCGTCCAGAGAATGAAGATCGCCATTCTCAAACGCCTCATAAAAACGCGCGTTCACCATCAAGAGTAGTTCTTCATCGTCCATAGCTTCTAACCAGTTCTCACGAGAATCTTCGACCAATATATCCATTCAACTTTCTATTATCAATTAGCCAAACGGCCTCACTTCCGGCAACACGCCTTGCTCTTTACTGTCATTAGTCTTATATTTTTCATGTTTTTTGGGCAAAATCGTAAGATTTATGGCGGGATAGCTCAGCTGGTTAGAGCGTCGGAATCATAATCCGTAGGTCGTGGGTTCGAATCCCTCTCCCGCTACATGAATCGAAAACAGATTCCCTTCTCGGTACAACCGGACATAGACAGAAATGATGCGGAGTGACTGAAGCATCAGAAGTGAACCGGAACTTCAAGAAGGGATTTTTTTTCTTGGCAAGTCAATATGCATTCGACAAAAAGCTTCCTGTCACGATTTCGCGAATACAGCAGGAAGCACAATCTTTTGCAATCGGGAGACAAGGTTCTCCTCGGCATCTCCGGCGGCCTGGACTCGATGGTGCTTCTCGATGTGCT
>QKGJ01000031.1 GCA_003251275.1 Ignavibacteria bacterium | reverse complement strand
GGTGTACAAATTGAGTACAGTTTCCGTATTGAATGACGACGTGGCGTATCCCTCCACAGTCCATATTCCCACGTTGCCTTAAGAGCGTTATCAGTGTTGGATTGACGATCAGCTCCTCATATTTATCCGAGTCCCACCAGCTGGGCCGTTGCTGGTTTGGTTTGGAGACACTTTGAAGCTTGCCGTGATAATACACGGCGACATAACAAATATCATCCGACAATGAAAACACCTCCGCGCTGAGCCGTTCCGCAATTACTTGGTCACTTTTGGTAAACTTTCTAGGCATGATAAAATCGTTTCTAACTATTCTGTGGCACCCGATGCTAATTGATGACAGCCCGTGCAGTCGTCATTCCCGTAACCATGTTTTTCATGCCATTTCGGATACGGCACCATGCCCTGCCTACTGTGACAAGTGATGCATTTCTTTTTTCCTTCAAGTGAGTGAGGAATGGAAGGTATGCGAAAAACGAGAAGCGCAACGAGGGTGAAAACGCCTAATAGAATTATTACAAGACCTGCTTTTTTCATGGTGATCATACCTCTCTGCAAAGTGAAACACTGAATTTTGTGTATCCAGAACCGCCAAGTTCGCAAATGTACTCACTAGAGCTTTCGGTCTAGATAAAGATACGCGGGACAATCCCCGGAGTATTACCAGGACTTGCGCATCGTTTTACAAATCTTGCGATGAAATGAATTGGAGGTCTAGATGCTGCATGACATACGAGGTCACGGCACTGCGGTACTGAAGATCTTCAATCTCTTGAGGACTTCTGGTATTCAGGGCTGACGAGAGGATGATTCAAACGATTCAGGTAAAATTCAAATGTCTAGGAAGGTCTGAGGGGGACGTAGATCTCCCTGGTCATTGAGCTGTAAGTTCTTGGACCAGGCAAGGACGAAAACCGCTCGAAGTAGAGATACGGCTGTTCAGATCGCTGGAAGGGAGTGGTCTTGAGCCAATCTGAGAAGAAAAATATCGAATATCGAATGGCGAGCTCGATGTCACCCTTCACGGGGAATACCCCATATTTCCCTCCGGAGAGATTCATTGTGGAAAATTTCGGATGTTTGGCTGATTCCCCTGTAATGCCAATGCACACCCGGTATCGGCATTTCTCAAGGGGGGTATGCAGAGGAAAATCATACATGACTCCGAGACATTGGGACATGTCGACTTCGAGGTCGTGCGCTTCTGCACGATCCGCGAGCTTTCGAAATTCCTCGCCCAGGTGCTCTTCGGAGACCATCGTCGTTGCCTGATAAATCACCGTCAGGGGTTCTATCCTCTTGATCGTAATCGATTTGCGAAGCTTCTGCCCGGCCTTCGAGTCCATCTTCCCGAGCAAAATGTTTCGAAAGACTTTTTGAATCCCTGGTCCCCATGCGGCCGCCAGCTTTGCCACTTCTGAGAATGAGAGATTCCGAAACTCTGTCGCGCTCACTCCAAACCTCTGGCGAAATGCCCGAGCAAACGCTGCCTGGGATGAAAAGCCGCACTCAAGCGCCACATCAAACACCGTCATGTGCCGGTCGACAAATATTCTCTGGATTGCGTTTTCGAGTCTGACCCGAATCAGATATTCCTTGGGGGTCTCTCCTACCTGCTCTTTGAAGATTCTCTGGAAGTAGAAGGGGGATATGCAGACATGCGAAGCAATTTGCTCAAGCGTTAGCTGATCGCGCCATTGATGCTCGATAAATTCTTTCGCACGGCTGATAGCCGACTTGTATCCTGCGGATGTCTTGTCAGAGCTCAAGCGTTAACCTCCTCAATAATCTCAAATTGAGGGAATATACAGAAATGATTTCGACCCTCCAAAGCCCAACATCCTCACACTTACGAACCTATGTTGCTCAGCAATGCACATCGTTATTTCCACCCCTTCCCGGCAAAGACTCCTTTTCCTCAAACGAGAGT
>QKGJ01000120.1 GCA_003251275.1 Ignavibacteria bacterium | reverse complement strand
AAGCTCTCGAAAGAGTTATTACTGCAAGAAACGGAACCGCGGCCGCCAGCACAGAGTGTGAAATCAAGACAATGAAGTAGACTGTTCTTGCTATTCCGACCCCTGCGAATCGTACCGACCCCACTTCGAAATGATAAACAAGATACGACGTTAAGAATCCTACGGAAACCACTAGAGCACTGATCATCATCTGTCGATGATGCAACACCTGCTTTTTCCGAATAAAATAGAATCCGATTAGAAGAAGTATGGTGGTTGTGATATTAAGAAGGGCATTCAGGAGAGGAAGGTCAGAATAGGTCATTCGCCCCCTTCATAACTTATCAATCGCCATTAGAAACATCAACAATGGGAGATAGATGAGTGATGCAACGAAAACAGTCCGGGCTGCTCCATTCGTGCGGAGCTTAAAAAGCCGCATCGCTGAAATGAAGAACAGTATCCCAATTGAGAGGGCAGAGATGCCGTACACGTTCCCCGAAGTGCTCGTCAAGGTGAGCAGAATGGACACAGGAATCAGGAGAGCAGCATGAATGAGAATCTGAATGCTTGTCTTCCGTCCGCTCTCGTCAAGGACAGTTAACATTGGATATCCGGCCCTTTGATAATCCTTCCGGTACATCCAGGCAAGTGAGTAGAAGTGCGGCATTTGCCAGAAGTATAGAATGCCAAACAACACGAGAGCCTCAACTGTAATCTCCCCCCGCACGGCAGTCCACCCAATCACAGGAGGAAGAGCTCCGGGTATGCCACCGATGACCGTGGAGAAGGGAGTGATCCTCTTCAGCGGCGTGTACAGGAAAACGTAACTTACGAGAGTTGTTGCACCTAGAAAAGCGGTGAGCAGGTTTGTTGTTAGGGATAGGAAGACAACGCCACCCGTAGAAAGAGTTGCTCCAAACACCAACGCTTCGTTTCCCGAAAGGCGGCCGGCAGGCAGAGGCCTGTTTTCCGTACGCCGCATCATCGCATCGTAGTCTCTCTCCAGGTACTGATTCAATGCACCAGCGCCCGCACCAATCAACAGTGTCCCGATAAACACGTGAAGAAGAGGAACCAAAGGAAATGAACCCCACGCTGCCATGAAACAACTGACGAGTGCCGTGCAAACAGAAAGGAGAGTCAGTTCAGGTTTCATGAGGGTGACATAGTCAGCAACTCGTGACCTGGATATTGAGACAGCGCCTTCGGGAGTTACATCATGCTTCATGATCTGCCTAACTCCGGAAGCATTTCAATAATAGATTCTGGTACTTCAGCGGCATAGTATCTCTTCGCAGAAACCACAAGGAAAACAGACGTGGCCAGGAGTAGCGCACCTGTTGCCACATGCGCTGTTGCTGTTTCCACGCTCCTCCCAGACCATACGGTGAGCCCTCCAAGGAAGACCTGAACGACAAGCAGCAAGGCCAGTAAGAGGGCAGGTTCGCGGAGGCGGCTTTCGGTTGGATGATTCGCAAAAATATCCCTGGCGAGAAGGACTCCTAATACACAGACGACAGCAGCCCACGCACGATGAAGAAAATGAATCCAAATTTGGGTCACTGTGACCGGACCTAGATCCCACCATGTAAGTCGGTAGTCATTGAGCGACGTTATCGCTGAGGCATCGGAAGGCGGGAGTATTCTCCCGTAGGAAAGTGGAAAATCCGGGATAGCCAGTGCCGAGCTAGTATGACGAATCAATGCCCCGAGAATAAGTTGGATCAGGACCGAGCCTGCCAGCAACATCGCAAGTCGTTGAGTTTTGCCAATTCCAGGGCGGTCCTGCCGCGGTGCAAACTTCCAGGAATTGGAGGTAGCCATGGCGACAAACACGGTAAGGCAGAAAAAGGATTGCGCCAGCGTAGCGTGCATGACGGAAACAGACGTTGGAAGCAAGTAGTACACCGTGAGGCCGCCCAACAAGCCTTGTGCGATAACTGCCCCAAGGGCAACCCACGCTACGCTTCGCATCCATCTTCTTTCGTCCACCTTCCACACCCAAAAGGCAAGGATTGTAGTTAGGAAGCCAACAAATGTCGCCACCATTCTATGTCCATGCTCATAGAATATCCCTCCGACCATCGGGGGCATCACCTGTCCGTACGATAGCGGCCAGTCGGGCACGGCAAGCCCTGATCCGGTGCTCGTAACCAAGCCTCCGGCAATGATCAAGAAGAAGGTGGCAGCAGCAAGAAGCTGCGCAAATCGATGAAGGGAATTTCTATTTTCTGTTGACCTTTGTTGCATGTAGGCGCTAATAATCAAGATACGAGGCTTCTTCTGCCAGCCAGGCGTTGAATTCCGCTTCGGTCTCGAGAGTTACTGCCCCTCGCATGCGGTAGTGGCCAAGCCCACAGAGCTGCGCACAAGCGATTTCCACCGGATTGTCCGAGCCTGCTCTAATCTCCGTTATGCCGGCACTAAGAGCGGCATCGATTGCATCACGCGTAATCGTTTCTCCAACAGCAAGGATCGAATTTCCATCCTTGTCAACATATTCAGCTTTGGCGGAAAGGTTGGTTAACTGGACAGGAATATGGCCCGGGGCAATTCGATACACCCTGTCTAATTGTTTTGAAATGTCAGCCGACGTCGTTGTTGCAATGAATTTTATCGGGACGTTGTGACCCGGAATGGCATCTTGCTTCACCCGCAACAGAGGAATGCCAAAACTGTGAATTACATCCTTGGAACTTAGTTGTATAAGAACGGGCTTGTTGATTGGAAGATGAAGTACATTGATCGTCGTAATATCGTCTTTTGCCGCTGGATCTGTCCGGTCGAGTCCCAACGGATTCTCTGATGTGACAAGGTGAATATCCCTCCTTCCGAAGACCCCATCTGCGCCGGGGTAGTGAATGTTCCATGCAAACTGTTCGGCAACCACCCGAACGTTTACTACATCCTTGCCTGAGGGAAAGTCCGTGACGACATTTGACCAGACAGGAATTGCGAGTCCAACAAGAAGAAATCCCTCAAACACTGCAACACCGATCTCGACATACGTCGAAAAATGATTCTTCACGCCCTCCGGGTTTGCTTTTGGATTACGTTTTTTCCTGAAGCGAAAAAGTGTGTAAAGAAAATAGATCCCCCACCCGACAAACAAAACCAGCATGAGCCAATGAATAATGACAATCATGTTATCGATAACAGGACCGTGTGTTGATACGTCCATGGGGAGGCCAAGGATTTCACGCATGGGGTAGATATCTCCTTACTATGATCGTAAACATCGTTGCCCGGTTCTTTAGTTGAGCATCGAAGAAAATCGCTGATTGATCAACCTTGCCCGTTTTCTCAGGTGAAGGAAGAAAGTCGCAAATGCACCGAGAACGCCGCCTGTTATTCCGAGCAGAGCAATGATGGCAACATTCAATCCTCTCACGTCCGCCGCGTTGGGATCGCCGTAGCAGCTCGGGCAAGCCTGCGCCGCCTGGTGCAGTCCAATCATCCCGATCGTAACGACTGTCGACAACACCACTATGTGTTTCGCACGTTCCATTTGTACCCCAGTTCATAAAGTTTGCGCCTTATTCGAATTCCGTAGACAACCAGCGACACTCCTCCAACAATTGAACCCACACATAAGAATGCTGCCGCCACGTCTCCCGTGTCCGAGAATCTCATTGCCGACCATACGGACATGCCAATCGCCAAGACAACAGAAACAACGATGAAAAAAATATGGAAGCCCTTGAGTGACATTACTGAACGATTGGATCGAGTTGATGAGATGTCGGCAAAATCATCAAAACAATAAAGAATATGGCTGTTAACGCAAGGGTCGCATAGATGAGCTTCTTCTCAGAAATAAGATGCATGAAAACCCCTGCCACAAGCGAAGCCTTTACAATCGCAACGGCAAGAGCAATGATCACAGCCGCCGCAACGGAAAGGTGAAAGGTGGAAACAGCAACCGTCACAATGGTCAGACCCATAAGAGCGACAAATACGACTATGTAGCTTCGTACCTGCTTCTTGATTGCTTCTGGTGAGGATGCGTCCATAATGTATTTCCTCTAAAGTAAGTAAAGTACCGGGAAGAGAAAAATCCAGACGAGGTCGACAAAATGCCAATACAAGCCGGCCACCTCTACTCTGTTGGTGAATCGTTCAGGCTGTGTCTTCCACATTTTGCTTCCCGGCCCCCATAGGTAACTATTGACGAAGATCCCGCCAATGACGTGAAGTCCATGAAGTCCGGTTATGGTAAAGTAGATTGCGAGAAACGTGTTCGTGCTCGGATAGAGATGATGTCCGAACTTTGTGTTGTATTCAAACGCTTTGACCGCAAGAAAAATGAAAGCGCAAAGGATCGTTAAACCCATGTAGAGTTTATATTTCTTGAAGTCCTTGAGCATTAACGACGCCCATGACATCACCATCGTGACGCTGGAACTGATAAGAACGACAGTATTGAATGTCGCAATCTTCCAATCAAGAATAGAATATCCGTGCGGCCACGAATCGGAGCCTATGCGAAGAAGCACATACGATGAAAAGAGGGCACCGAAAAGCATCACCTCAGAAGCAAGAAAAAGCCACACTCCCAGCTTCGCATTGTACACTCCAGTATCGGGACGGGGATGGATTGTGTATGGGATTTCCATCGTTATGCCTCCCCGGGTTGGTTTTGTGGAAGAAAATCTGATTGAGCCCCTTGATGACTATAGTCGTACGGGCCACGATGAACTTCCGGAACGACCTTGAAATTCCCATGCGCCAACGGTGGAGATGTCGTACATGCCCAATCAAGAGTTGTCGCATCCCAATGATTTGCCTCGACTTTCTTCCCCTTCCTGATGCTCCAGAAGAAATTGATGACAAAAGGAATCTGCGCCAGGCCAAGAAGCCAGGCAGATGTGGACATGAATTCATTCCATTGAAGGACTCCCTGCGCGTGCGCGTATTGAGCACCTCCGTCATAGAGCCGGCGGGACACGCCTGCGAGTCCCTGAATAAACATCGGCATGAACACTCCATTGATAAAAACCAATGACGTCCAAAAGTGGATCTTGCCCAGCAACTCATTCATCTTCCTCCCCGTCACCTTCGGGTACCAGAAGTATATTCCGGCAAAGAGGGCAAAAATTGTTCCGGGAGCAACCACATAGTGGAAATGACCAATAACATAATAGGTATCATGGAGGTGAATATCGGGCGGAGCCAGACCCAAAGGAAGTCCGGTAAGGCCTCCAATTGCAAACATCGGCAGAAACGCGAGGGCGAACAACATTGGTGTTGTGAAGCGAATAGACCCACCCCATAATGACAACAGCAATGCAGTAAGAATAATGACCGATGGAATTGAAATAATCATCGTTGTTGTCTGGAAGAAGGTACTAATGGTGGTTCCCATGCCAGTGAGGAACATATGATGCGCCCATACAATGAAGGACATGAAGCCGAGGAAGATGGCAGAATAGACCAGTGATTTGTATCCCCACAGCGGCTTTCGGGTATTGTTGGCAATTATTTCGGCAACTATCCCCATTGCCGGGAGGATCAGCACATATACCTCGGGATGGGCAAGGAACCAGAAGAGATGCTGCCAAAGGAGCGGGCTGCCACCTCCACTCACGGCGAGAGGTTGACCACTGACCACCAAGCCACTCGGCAGGAAGAAACTTGTTCCGGCAAGCCTATCCATCAGCTGCAGAACGCCAGCCGCTTCAAGTGGCGGGAACGCGAGAAGCAACAAGAACGATGTAACGAACTGCGCCCAGACAAAGAACGGGAGTCGCATGAACGTCAACCCTTTTACTCTTAGCTGGATGATTGTGACGATAAAATTGATTGAGCCAAGAAGCGACGACGTGATCAGAAAGACCATACCGATCAGCCATACGGTTTGGCCTGTCGTCGCAATAACGGAGAGAGGCGCGTAGGAAGTCCAGCCGGAGTTTGCCGCACCGCCTGGCATCGCAAAACTCACCAACATCGTCACACCACCAAGGAAGTACACCCAGTAGCTCGTCATATTCAGCTTCGGGAAAGCCATATCGATCGTACCAATTTGGAGTGGAACGACATAGTTCCCGAACGCACCAACGGCAAGAGGCACCACACCCAGGAATACCATGATCGTCCCATGCATAGCTCCAAGCTGATTGTAAAACTCTGGCAGCATGATGCCGCCTGGCATGTTTGCCTGCCCCATGAAATCCGCCAGCCACTTCCAGGGAAATTCCTGCCCAGGATACGCCAGCTGCCAGCGCATGATCATCATAAGACTGAAACCGAACAAGAGAAACAGCAGGCTGGTTATCCCGTACTGAATCCCGATGACCTTATGGTCCTGTGAAAAAATGTACTTTCGAACGAACCCGAGTTCATGATGTTCGCTTTCGTGCTTGTCGTGTTCCTTTTTGGCAGATGTCACGACGTGAGCAGATTTTTCCTTTTGGCCCAAGGATCTCTCCTTTCTCTAGTTGCCAGAATTATTTAGCCGCGAACTTGAAATCCGCCGTTACGGAACCCGATGCACTAACTTTGACTTTGAGCGTTTGCGTCCCATACTTCTCGTGCCATGCTTCGAGCGTGTAATCACCGGCCGGAAGCTTCTTCATCGAGAATGAACCATCATCGCCGGTCACCGAAAAATAAGGATGATTGAATACGCCGATGTAGGCCCCCATCCACGTGTGAACCTCACATTTTACTTTGAATACTTCAGCTTTGTCAAATGTCTTCTTCAGAATCATTCCCTTTTTCGGCTGAGCGACATTGAACTGTGGGTTCTCTTTTGAAAGCGTATGAACATTGTGCAAAGTGGGGTCACTGTTCCGAACTTCGAGAGACTGACCAGTTTGAATACCCAAAACATGCGGGTGATAAATACAACCCTCCTGATCAAAAACAACCTTCTCTGAGGGAGCATCGTATTTTTTCTTCAAGGGACCATCCTTTACATACACAAGAACGTTTTTCAATGTGTTGTTGCTGTTCACGACGACTTCTTCCCCCGTCACCGAACTCTTATGCGCCTTTGAACACACCGGGTCAGCATCCATCCGAAGTCGTGCCGGCTTTGGTGCAGCGCCATCGAACATGACCTTCCCCGTCACATCTCCTGCAATTGCTTGACCGGCAATGCAGGCTCCAACAGCGAGAATGCTGAGATATTTTTTGATTTTCATGTGGTTCCTCCGATTAGTTGAATTAGAATATGAATTTCTTATTTCGTGCTTACAACAACCGATCGCGCCGGGACACCAATACTAAGAAGATAATCCCGGATTGCCTGCATTTGCTTCCGAGCATCGCCCCCCTGCACATCGGGCAATGGACTTTCTCCGTCCGGGAAGAAGGTTGGCATACGCGTGCCCGGTTGCAGTTTAGCCGGGTCCGCAAGCCATTCCACAATCCACTCTGGCTTCAACCGGTCACGCGCCTTCCCCAGAAATGGGGCAAGCTCCGTGGTTGAAACCACAGACCCCGGTACAATCACACCCGATGGGTGGCACTTTGCACATTGAAAGTCTGTA
>QKGJ01000214.1 GCA_003251275.1 Ignavibacteria bacterium | reverse complement strand
TGAAGCGCAGATGCATCAGTTTTATGCAAAGTCACGGGCTGACAAGGCCGCACTCCGGCGCAAGTATGAAAGGTTTCGGGAACTGACCCCGCTGCTGGCGTACAAGCGTCAGAAGCAGAAGGATCTCGATGAAGTGCGATTACTCGAATGGAGATTGCTCACACAGTTGAGTGACCTGCAGACAAAATCCAAAGAAGCGAACTTCATCATTGCGGAGTATGAGAAACTCCCCCTCCTACGACGACTCAGTATGCAAGCGGTGGGGAAAAACGTGGAATCGCTCCACCAGTACCTCGCCCTCTATCAGAGCCAAATCGACGGATTAACGAAGGAACTCGATATCGCCAAGGCCCGTATCGAAGAGTTAGCGCCGGAAGCGGCAGTGCCAAAAGACATACGGCCAGAGTTTGCAGAATTGAAAGAAGAAATCATCAGATTAGGAGGAACCAAAAAAATCCGCGAGCTTCTTGCGGCAGAAGAGGATACAAACCGCCAAGCCTTCATACAGAACAGGAGATTGGTCATTACGACCGCGTCTCGTGTGCTGGGAGATCCTCTTTTCAGCCGCGTTCGGTTTGATATCCTCGTTGCTGACAATGCACCATTGATCTCAGTTCCTGGCTTATTGAGGTGCGCTGGGCTGGTTCGTGATCGGATCGTATTGACTGGCGATCAACGGGATATTGTGGGTGCCGCTGTCTGGCAGTCGGGTGAAGTCGCCGAGAGAAGCTCGCGTTGAGAACGCTAGAGCAGCTTGACGTGGAGAAGGGTAATTCACGATAATCCGACCTCGCAGCACATTCGGGGATTTCAAAAGTCCATTCAGCAAGCCCCACGTGAGCGAAAGGCAGAGGCGGAATCTCTGCCGGTGCGGCAGGAGCTTGAACGAGATGGAAAGGAAGTTGAAAGCGTTTTTGAACGTCCCCTAGAGCCGAAGTGGCGGAACTGGCAGACGCACTAGATTCAGGGTCTAGCGCCCGCAAGGGTGTCCGGGTTCAAATCCCGGCTTCGGCACCAACTATCTGTCACATCTATCCTGTCGCATCACGATTTCAAAAATATGACGAGGGAATTTGAGGACGTATTTTTAGTCTGTTGGACAAGGATCAGGGGCGTCTTTCCCCTCTGTCTCGGGCAAGGCCTTTAGACGGTCGGAAGCTTCACGCATAAGAAGCACGACACCAACATAATGCTCGCGGTACTGAGCAGAACATACCTTTCTATTTCCTCTTGTCAAACCCAACACTCTGCGGTCCTCGACACGGACTATATCGTTATCTCTCTCCATTCGCCTTGTGAGTTAAATACTTTTCCGCGCGGCATTGAGTGGGACCGTTCGGTTTCTCGAGTGTTTCGGCGCACTATTCTTCTGACGGAGACACTCCGTCACGCATGCGTTGTAGCGCAGCCGGTCATTCTGTTCCATGCCAATAAATTCGACTCCGAAGCGACGTCCATTCACCCAACGTACGACCCCCATCGAAACATAGAAGTGTGCTCCGAATTCTGGAATAAAAAAGTTGAGCAGGACAGAATCTCCTTTTCGGGGAGGCAGAGTGCTTTCGATCATGCACCCAGGCACAGTGAGATCCAAAACGTGTCCCTTCCCATTGAGGCCTGCCGCGCTACTAAAAGTTACGGCTCCTTTGACCGACACGCGCTGCGAATATCGTCCCTTCATCGAGCCCTCCTTTCTCAATCGTGCACCGACAGGTTCTTGCGGTGTTGACTCTATTCTAGAGAGCATCTAAGGGTCGCGGAAGACCCAAATGAGGTAACTCGAAAGTGGACGGGACTCCTCTCCTACGCCTTCCTGATTTGCGTGCCGGCTATCTTTACAAGATTGATAGGGGTGCCTATCGCTCCTTACCAGCCGCCATGACAGTTATTGTCGTATGCCTTTGCAAGTGACATGGGGGTTTTCCAAAGTGGGTAGAGG
>QKGJ01000208.1 GCA_003251275.1 Ignavibacteria bacterium | reverse complement strand
CATTATCACCTTCATTGGATTGATGGTAGTGCTAAAGGTGATTGCATGGAAGCCCCTGATCGGGGCTTTGACAGCGCGAGAAGAAAAGATGCGTGCATCTCTGGAAGAAGCGGAAGCCGCCCAACAAGAGGCTCGGCGCCTGCTGGAGGAAAACAAGAAGCAGCTTGCACAGGCGGAAGAGGCATCGCACCGCATCATTAAGGAGGGGCGCGAGATGGGGGAAAAGCTGAAGAGCGAGATTCTCGATAAGGCAAATGCTTCTTCGCGCCACATGATCGAACAGGCGAAGGATGAAATTCGCCGCGAAAAGGATGCGGCACTTTCTCAGCTTCGCTCTGAAGTAGCCGACCTTGCGGTCGGTGCGGCTGGAAAGATCATCGACGCGAATCTTGACACAGCAAAGAATCGTCAGATTGTCGACTCTGTGATCAAAGATATCAAGGCGAACTGATCATGAAGCACTACAAGGTCGCCCGACGGTACGCCGCCGCCCTGATGGCGGCGTCCGAAGAGGCAAAAAGCCTTGAGAAGACCACAGCTGATCTGGAGTACGTCGGCAAAGTGATCGACAACTCACGAGAGTTCCGTCTTCTTCTTGCAAGCCCGGTTGTTTCTGTGGAAAAGAAGCAGGGGGTCATGAAAGAAATCTTTGCGAAGAAGATCGGGACGATGACGTTTCAATTCATTTCCCTTATGGTATCGAAGCAACGCGAGAATGTCCTGCCGGAGTTGATACTCCAGTTTCAGGCCCTGCGGGATGAAAAACTGGGGATCGCAACAGCCGACGTCACCTCGGCGACCGATCTCTCTCCGGTGCAGGAAAAGGCAGTTCAAGCCCAGCTTGAGAAGTACACCGGAAAGCAAATACGGCTCCGTACGATTGTGGATGGAAGCATCAAGGGAGGGCTTCTCGTAAGGATTGGCGATACAGTCCTTGATGCGAGTATCAAGAGGCAACTGGAGATGTTGCATGAACGATTTATCTATGGCGATGTCAATGCGTCGGCTTAGTTCAAACAAGTAATCACAAGGAATACCAGAATGGCGGAAGTTAAACCAGAAGAAGTATCAGCGATTCTCCGGAAACAACTCGCAGGATTCGAAAAAGAAGTCGATGTCTACGACGTCGGGACAGTGCTGCAGGTGGGTGATGGGGTTGCCCGTGTGTATGGCCTCAGTAAAGCACTAATGAGTGAGCTCGTTGAGTTTCCGAACGGCGTCTTCGGCATGGTGCTCAATCTTGAAGAAGACAACGTCGGGTGTATCCTCTTCGGCGAGAGCAGTGAGATTAAGGAAGGGGATACCGTCAAACGAACGGGGCGCGTTGCCTCCATCCCCGTAGGTGAAGCAATGCTCGGTCGAGTTGTGAATCCCCTCGGCCAACCGATCGACGGTCGCGGTCCAATCAAAACGGAGAAACTCTTTCCGGTCGAACGAAAAGCGCTGGGTGTCATCCAGCGAAATCCGGTAAAAGAGCCGTTGCAAACTGGACTGAAAGCGGTGGACGGAATGATCCCGATTGGTCGCGGACAGCGTGAGCTTATCATCGGCGACCGGCAGACGGGAAAGACGGCGGTCGCTCTCGACACTATCATCAACCAGCGCTACACACACACCGAAGCGGCGAAAAAGGCGGGAGTAAAGCCTGTCTATTGTATCTACGTTGCGGTCGGACAGAAAAGCTCCACTGTGGCTCAAGTCGTGGACAAGCTGCAGCAGGCTGGTGCGATGGATTACACGACGGTTGTTGCCGCAACGGCAAGCGATCCGGCCCCGATGCAGTTCATTGCTCCGTATTCCGGCGCGACGATGGGCGAGTTCTACCGGGACAGCGGACGTCATGCCCTTGTCGTCTACGACGATCTTTCGAAACAGGCCCAGGCCTATCGCCAGGTGTCTCTGCTCTTGCGGCGTCCACCCGGACGTGAAGCGTATCCAGGCGATGTCTTTTATCTACATTCCCGCCTGCTGGAACGTGCCTCCAAGCTGAGCGATGAACTCGGTGGCGGAAGTCTCACCGCATTGCCGATTATCGAAACCCAGGCTGGTGACGTGTCAGCGTACATTCCGACGAACGTCATCTCAATTACCGACGGGCAAATTTATCTTGAGCCAGATCTCTTCAACTCCGGTGTTCGCCCGGCAATCAACGTCGGAATCTCAGTTTCTCGTGTTGGTGGAAATGCCCAGATCAAAGCCATGAAGAAGGTTGCCGGAAAATTGCGCCTTGAGCTCGCCCAGTATCGTGCCCTCGAGGCCTTCGCGAAGTTCGGTTCGGATCTGGATAAAGCAACACTCCAGCAGCTTCGTCGCGGCGCCCGATTGGTTGAACTCCTGAAGCAGGGACAGTATGAACCGATGGCGGTGGAGAAACAAGTGGTGAGCGTTTTTGCCGGCACAAACGGGTACCTTGATGAAATTCCGGTGGAACACGTTCAACGGTATGAAAGAGAATTGAACGAACTCATCGAACTGAAGCACCCGGATATTTTCGCAAAGATTGTTGAAGCGAAAGATCTCACGACGGAAATCACCACGAAACTCAATGCCGTCCTCAAGGAATTTACCGACTCGTTCAAAGTTTCGGTGAAGGCATAACACACGATGGCAACCTTACGAGAAATCCGGGGGCGCATTAGCGGTGTGCGGAAGACGCAGAAGATTACCAAAGCAATGAAAATGGTTGCTGCGGCAAAACTCCGACGCGCACAGAGCAATATGATGGCGGCGCGCCCCTATGCGAAAAAAATCAAGGAGCTTCTTGCGTACCTCTCCAACAGCATTGATGTCACGACCAATCCGCTGATCGCTCCTCGAGAAATTCGCGGTGTCGCCGTTGTCGTGGTGACTTCGGATCGCGGATTGTGCGGAGCGTTCAACTCCAACGTCATCAAGACGGCGATGAATCACATCAACGCTCAGTACACGGCTCTCCTTCAGGATGGAAAAGTAAAGGTGTTCTGCATTGGGAAGAAGGGCTCCGATGTCTTTGCAAAACGCGGGTTCATCATCGGCGGTAAGTACATTGGGGTGTATAACGATCTCGTCTTTGGGCAGGCGCAATCGATTGCCCGCGAAGTAATCAACGGATATTTGCAAGGCGAGTATGACAAGGTGGAAATCGTATCGAACGAGTTTAAATCCGTTGCCCAGCCCCGCATCGTCGTGGAACAATTCCTGCCGATTCCCCGGGAAGTGAAAGACGCCGAAGCATCCAACAAGCCTTCCTCCCCCGGTGTTGATTACATTTTCGAGCCGACCCAGATTGAAATTGTGAACGCGCTCGTTCCCCGTCATCTGAATTTCCAAATCTGGAAAGTACTTCTTGAGTCCTATGCTGCCGAACAGGGTGCCCGTATGGCTGCTATGGAAAATGCGACGGAAAATGCGAACGAGATGATTTCGTCACTTCAACTTGCCTATAACAAAGCGCGTCAGGCTGCCATTACGAAAGAGCTGCTCGAAGTTGTTGGCGGCGCAGAAGCTCTCAAAAAGGCGGGATAAGTTCCCCACGTGTGGTCATCTTTCACAGGTAATTCCGTGCCTGGAATACCCCCATCCATTTACCCAAACTCACCTTCCCCTGCCGGGAATTGCTTTTGAACCTTCGCCGGCGTATTTTTACGCCCACTAAGGAACTGATGATTACAATGGCACGTCACATCATAATTGGGATACTGGGTTTGGCCTGCCTCTCGGGAGTGTTGCGCGCAGGTGAACTTCCTAAGGAAAAAGAGCATGCTGATTCTTTGAACTCTCTGCTCGGCCGCGCTCCCTCACTCCAGTGGTACGATATGTTTAAGAACATTCCGAACGACTGGGTCAGATATTCCTCGATGACGTTTACAAAGGACAACATTCCGGCAATGATTGCCATGACTGCGGCAACTGCCGCCCTCATCGCTACCGACGATCCAACCTATAGAATCTCGCGCGAGCTTTATGAAGGAAACAAGGCAGTTCGGCGGGCCAGCGACATTGGAGTATATATTGGCGATGGACTGACGCATCTCGGTATCGCCGTAGGATTTGCTACGTACGGATTTGCCGCTGATGATCATCGTGCTCTGCGGACAGCAAGCCAGGTCACCGAAACGGTTCTCGCGTGTGGCGTTGTGGTTCAGGTGTTGAAGCACATAACGGGACGCGAAAGTCCCATCGTTGCCAGTAAGCCTGGTGGTGCATGGCAGTTTTTCCCAAACCAGATCGAGTACCACCGCCGCGTTCCCGCGTTCGATGCCTATCCGTCCGGACACGTTGCGACGGCCCTTGCAACGTTCATTGTCATCGCGGAAAACTACCCTGAGCTCACCTGGATCAAACCCGTGTCCTATTCGCTTGTTGGTATTCTTGCTTTGAGCATGGCTGGAACGGGAATTCACTGGTACAGCGACTATCCCCTGGGCTTTGCGCTCGGATATTCCTTTGGTATGCTTGCCGCCCATCCGGAGACATTCAGGGTAAGCTCTGCGACTGAAGAGAATTCCGTTGGTGTTTCAGTGATGCCGAAAATAGGCTATTACGGGAACGGCGTTCAAATAACCTTGACCTTCTGACCGGATGAGAACAAAGACACTCCTCATATTGAGTCTCTTTGTGTTTTGCATCTTCTTTGTATTCGCCTCTCGAGCACTTGCACTTGACACACCGGCAGATTCGGTAATAGCCTCCGATGACGCATCACCGGTTTCCGATTCGTTGATGATCCCGGCGTCTGCTCCTGCGGGGCCAAACTGGTTGGGCATGGTAACAAACCTCCCATCGGATTGGGCCCGGGGATTTGAGTCAGTGGTGAGCGGCAGGAAGCTGATTCCGCTTCTCGGGATGACAGCAATTACTCTGGATTTGCTTGCGGTCGATCGCGGGACATACAGAGTTTCCGACGAGGTGTACAATGCATCCCGTCCGGTCCACGACGCGACGGATTTTTTTATTTCGATCGGAGACGGACGATCGCAGTTCATTCTTGCAGGCGGGTTCGCTGCTCACGGATTGTTGTTCTCGGATGACCGCTCTCTCCGCACTGCACAGCAATCGGTGGAGGCGGTGCTTGCGACAGGAATCCTCGTGCAGGTCCTAAAGAGAATTGCAGGACGCGAAAGTCCCGAAGTGGCGACAACGGCGACGGGGAAATGGACCCCCTTCCCGAATCTGAAAGACTATCACCGTCGGCAGAGCAGTTTCTATGCATTTCCATCGGGGCATATCGCAACGACTATGGCTGCCGTAACGGTAGTCTCCGAAAACTATCCTGAGGTATCATGGATACGACCGGTAGGCTACACGCTTGTCGGACTGGTCGGCATGAGTCTGGTGAACAGGGGATATCACTGGTACAGCGATCTCCCTCTCGGCATTGCGATTGGCTATACCTTTGGGATGATTGCCTCTCATCCCGAAACAGATGACGTTTCCGCCGCATCAAACTCGCCCTCGCTGGTCATCACTCCATCGATTCACACATCCGGCGGCGGCATACAGGTGTCGCTGGCGTTTTAATAATTCTGGACAGATCCGATGGTATTCCAGGAACAGCAGAGGGACCAACAGAAGGTAGTTGCGATTATCCGACAGTTATGCGACATTTCTTTCATCTTTCGCCGATAGGCAAGGCGATATCCTACAAACAACTATATCACTCACTGTTCTCGTTAAGACGCTTGCTTTAGCTTAGTGTTCGCCTAATTAATGAAGAACACAGGCCGCGTCCATTCCACAGATTTGCCCTCTGACCGCTCAATCTCTCCCTTGCATCCCCAACCCTTTTTGCGTACTTTTATCACCCTCGTTTAGAACTATGTAGCGAAAACACGCTGTTTTTACCATGTTTGAAGAGCTTAGCAGAAAATTAGATGGCGTTCTCAAACGCCTCCGCGGTGAAGGCAAGCTCTCTCAGGGAAACATCAGTGAGACGCTCCGCGAGGTGCGCCGCGTACTGCTCGACGCGGACGTAAACTACAAGGTCGCCAAGCGGTTCATCGATGATGTTCAACAGCGAGCAATCGGCAAAGAGGTTTTGCAGAGCATAACGCCGGGACAACTCATCGTGAAGATCATCCGCGATGAGCTTGTTACTCTCCTGGGTACTTCGAATAGCGAACTCAAGTTCTCGTCTTCACCTCCCACCGTCATTTTGATTGCCGGACTACAGGGATCGGGGAAAACGACATTCTCCGCAAAGCTGGCGAATGAGCTGAAGAAGCAGGGAAGGCATCCGCTCCTCGTGGCAGCGGATGTCTATCGGCCCGCGGCAATCGATCAGTTGACCACGCTCGGTTCTCAAATCGATATCCCAGTCTATAGTGTAAGAGAATCCGACGCGGTGAGCATTGCGTCGCACTCCGTTGATCATGCGCGGAAGAATGCGCGCGATGTCGTCATCATCGACACGGCTGGTCGGCTGCACGTCGACGAGGAGATGATGCGGGAGGTAGAGGCAATCAAGTATCGTACGAAGCCGAGTGAAATTCTCTTCGTCGTTGACGCGATGACGGGACAAGATGCCGTCAACACGGCGAAGGCATTTCATGATCGGTTGAATTTCGATGGGGCCGTCCTCACAAAGATGGATGGCGATGCGCGGGGAGGCGCGGCAATCTCCCTTAGGGCAACAGTCGGCAAACCGATAAAGTTTTTGAGCACCGGAGAGAAGCTCGACGCGCTGGAGAAGTTTCATCCGGATCGTCTTGCATCCCGTATTCTCGGGATGGGGGATATTGTCTCTCTGGTCGAAAAGGCAAACGAGCAGTTTGACCAGGAGAAGGCCGCGAAGCTTGAGTCAAAAATTCGTAAGTCACAGTTTACGATCGAGGACTTTTACGAGCAGCTTCAGGAGATGAAGAAGATGGGTCCGCTTAGTCAACTGGTGGGCATGATACCGGGGATGAACAAGCTTCCCCAGGGTGCAGCCGTTGACGACGGCGCGATGGTTAAGATCGAGGCGATCATCCAATCGATGACACGCGAAGAACGGCAAAAACCGCAGGTCTTGAACGGTTCACGGCGCAAGAGAATCGCAATGGGGAGTGGCACCTCAGTGCAGGAAGTAAATCGAATGCTGAAACAATTCGATCAAATGCAGAAAATGATGAAGACGATGAGCAAGGGATTTGGCGGCGGTGGAATGAGAAGAATGGCTCGCGGAATCCCCGGATTTTGAGATACGATTAATAAAAAACAAATTTTAGAATAACATCACAGAAGGAGAGGTAAACTTGTCGGTACGATTGCGATTACGCAGAATCGGGAAAAAGAAAAATCCGATTTATCAGATTGTTGCGGCAGACGCCCGCACCAAGCGCGATGGGAAGTTCCTGGAAATCGTCGGACGGTACGAACCACAGGAAAAGCCCGTGGTGATCAACGCATCGGAAAGTCGCGTTTTCTATTGGCTGAAAAGTGGCGCACAACCCACCTCCACAGTGCGTAGTTTGTTCAGGCAAACGGGGCTCTGGATGAAGTGGAGCATGAAGAAGCGTGGAGACGACGACGCTAAGGTTGCATCGGCCATGGAA
>QKGJ01000057.1 GCA_003251275.1 Ignavibacteria bacterium | reverse complement strand
GAATGATTGGAGTGACGGCCAAGAGAAGCACGGAGGAGTAGATCGGCCAGGAAAAAAATATCGAACATAACTTGACTATTTTTGAGAAAAGTCTATCTTGTGGAAGCGCTTCCAATCAATTCGCAATCAGCAATCCTTTCTGTAATGGGCGTTACCATTTACGATCTTGCTCGCGAGGCAGGTGTTGGGATTGGCACTGTTTCACGGTGTTTGAATAATCATCCAAGCGTTGCTCCAGACACTCGGGCTCGAGTACTCGCAGTCGCAAAGCGGCTCAGTTATCAGCCGCATGCCTATGCTCAGCGTCTCGCTTCGAAGAAGACCAACACCGTCTCGGCGATCATACCGTTCTTTACAAACTACTTCTTCATTCAGGTTCTTCAGGGTGTTCAGGACAAAGCTCTTGAGCTTGGTTTTGACTTGATCCTCTACGGTGTGAACGATCCTTCGCAAGCAGAATACTATCTTCGTCGTTCGTTGATGAGAGGCCACGTCGATGGCGTTCTGTTCTTTTCCATGGACCTTCCAGACTCATACGTTGCGAAGTTTGTCCAGATGAAGCTTCCCCTAGTGCTTGTAGATACCTACGACAAAAGGTTCGATTCGTTCCGGGTGCGAAACCGCGAAGGCGCGATGGAGGCTACACGCCATCTTATCTCCCTTGGTCATACGAACATTGCAATGATCAACGCAAGCCTAGAAACCCACCCTGGCCATGATCGACTTGAGGGATATCGGCATGCACTTGAAGAGAATAATATTCCCTTTGCAATGGACAATGTTATTGTCACCGCTACTGGTAAGCAGGACGGCTTCAATCGTGAGGCGGGGTATTCTTCTATGAGGGAATTGATCAAGAGACGGCGAATGGGGATGGAGATCAGCGCGGTATTTATTGCCAGCGATGTTCAATCGATCGGCGCTATCGAAGCGGCGCGTGCCGAAGGAGTTAGAGTCCCGGAAGATATTGCGATTGTAAGTTTTGACGACATCGAGCTGGCTTCACATGCCCAACTGACAACAATGCGGCAGCCAATGTACACGATGGGAACGATGGCCCTCGAAAGGTTAATGAAGCGAATGAAAACTCCCGACGCGAAACCGGAACTGACAACCTTTATGCCGGAGCTCATCATCAGAGAAAGTTGTGGAGCGCAACGCTCTTCGACAATTGCTAAGAGATTCGCCTCTATTGAACTGGACAGAACGGAAGAACGACTCAACACCTAATGGATCTTCGTACCACAAAATTCATCATACTCATGCTGGCGCTAAGCTCTGCCAGTTCGCTACGCCAACAGGCATATTGTTTCGATAACGATTCATCTTCTTTTGACAGCCCGCCGTTGTGGGCCAAACACGCAGTCTGGTACCAGATTTTTCCTGAGCGATTTCGCAATGGGGATATCACGAATGATCCGACAGTTCAGGATATTCAAGGTTCCTGGCCACATGAAGTGCCAGATCAATGGGGGATTTCACTGTGGACTGGCGACTGGTATGCGCTTCAACAATGGGAAAAACCTGCAACGAAGGGGTTCTACTATTTTGCACAGCAACGACGATATGGCGGCGACCTCCAGGGTGTCATTGACAAGCTCGACTATCTTCATGATCTCGGCATCAATGCCATCTATTTCAACCCGCTTTTCGAGGCCCCATCACTCCACAAATATGATGCGTCGATGTATCATCACATCGATAACAACTTTGGACCGGATCCAGAAGGTGACAGGGTGCAATGGGAGAAAGAGGATCCGGCTGATCCTGCAACCTGGGTTTGGACTTCGGCAGACCGGCTCTTTCTGAAATTATTGAATGAAGCCCACCATCGAGGAATCAAGGTCATTATCGACGGAGTGTTCAACCACGTGGGGCTTACGTTCTGGGCATTCCGGGATGTGCAGAAAAACGGACTGACTTCTCCTTATAAGGATTGGTTTATTATCAAATCGTGGGATGATCCGGCGACGACGAAAAACGAGTTTGATTACGCCGGATGGTATGGAGTACGCGAGTTACCGGAAATACGTGAGGATGAAAATGGTTTGGTCGCGGGTCCTCGTGAACATGTTCACTCTATCGTAAAGAGGTGGATGGATCCGAATGGCGATGGAGATCCATCCGATGGGATTGACGGTTGGCGATTGGATGTTGCGGAGATGGTCGCAATCCCGTTCTGGCGGGATTTCAGAAAGTGGGTGCGAGCCATCAACCCTGAGGCGTATATCGTGGGTGAAGTGTGGTGGGAAGATTGGAAGAATGGAAAGATGTTTAATGCCGAGCCCTGGCTTCGCGGTGATGTATTTGACGCTGTTATGAACTATCGCCTTGCCCGAGAAGTAGCTCATTTTTTTAAGGATCGCCAAAATCGCATTAGCCCGACTGAGTTTGATGAGAGGCTTAGAACGCTTCGGACAGATTACCGGCAGCAAAACACTGAGGCCCTTATGAACATCTTCGGAGGGCACGATACAGACCGGCTGGCATCCCAGATAGTCAATCCGGACGCCAAGTATGATGCGCACGTCGGTGTTGCAGATAATCGTGCCTATGACGTTCGCAAGCCGAACAAAAAAGAAATTGAAATTCAGAAGCTGATGATCCTTTTCCAAATGACATATGTGGGAGCGCCACATATCTATTATGGAGACGAGGCCGGCATGTGGGGAGCCGATGATCCGGACGATCGAAAGCCAATGCTCTGGGAGGACATGAAGTACAGTGATGAGGTCAGTCATCCCTTTGGCTCACCGCGCCCTCGGGACAAGAACATTTTCAACGAGGATTTGTTTGATTGGTACCGACGGATGATCCATCTTCGGAATTCAAATGAGGCGCTTCGTTTGGGCTCATTTACGACGGTGGCCGCGGACAACACGAAGGACTGTTATGTCTATCTTCGGTCATCGGCGGAACAGAAGGTTCTGGTTTTGATTAATAACTCATCCAGTCCACAAAGGGTCAAGATCGACAAGTCAATTATGGGAGACATCGTGTGGACTGACCTCCTTTCTGGAAAAGAGATGAAAGGTTTTGAGTTCCTGCTGCCGGCAACATCAGCTATTGTCGTGGGCGGATCGATATGAAACACCTGCTCCCGGGACTCTTCATCGTAGTATCCATTCTCGGTTGTGGAGAACGACCGGGAGAGATTGTTGCGGAGGTGAACGGGAAGCAGATATCATCGCATCAATTTCATGATCGATACGGAAAGTATCTCGCGCAGTTTCAGCAACGTGATAACCTCTTGCTGAGGAAGCAAATCCTCAACAACATGATCAACGAATTGCTTATTCACGAGGACATTCAACGCCTCGGTCTTGATGCAGATCGTTCGGCAAGCGAGAAGCTCCGTTCCATCAGAACGCAGGCCATCCTAGACGAGTACGCCAAGTCCGTAAGCCTCGACACCTTACATGTAAGCGAAGGGGAGCTGGAGATGGAGTTTGTTTCGTTCAACACCAAGGTGAACGCGCGTTATCTCCTTGCCACAAACGTGGACGATGCGGTAGGCCTGAAGAGGAGACTGAGAGAAGGTGAAACTTTCGAAACGCTCGCCCGGGAGGTCTTTCAGGATCCGGGATTGGCAAACAATGGAGGTTCGCTCGGAACATTCGGTTGGGGCGAATTGGAGTCCCCACTGGAGGAGGCTGCTTTTTCAATCCCGATTGGCGAGGTCTCTGATCCGATCAAAATTCGCGCAGGGTACGCAGTGCTTCGCGTGGATCACAGGATGCGGATGCCCCTCTCTTCTCGGTATGATTTCGAGAAAAAACGTGAGAAACTGGAAAGAGCTATCATCGAAAGAAAAGTTGTACGGTTTGTCAAGCAGGCTGGTGAAAATATTGCGAATGAGATGACCTACAGGTTCAACGAAGATGTTGTGAATTCGATCTTTGTGCGCTGGGCGTCAATCACCTCTGACGACGGTAGCGGCGATGAAATCGTCAAAACCAAATCGTCACCTGTACTTGATCCGAAGACCGAATTGGTTCGTGTCAATAATGAGGTATGGGCTGTTACTGATTTCCTCGACAGGTTGGACGAGATAACTCCATCGCAGAAGCGTCGTGTGAAGAGCAGTCAGGATATCAAAAGTCTTGTTCAAGGTCTCGTGGCGCGGGACGCGATCGTCAGGAGAGCGGAAACGCTGGGAATTGCAGCAAGCGAGAGAGTGCACGAGCAGGTGACCCGCATTTCGGAAGAGTATCTCTTAAAGCGTTGGGCAGCCCGGGTGCAGGACACAGTGGGGCAAAATGGCTTTGCCGGGCAAATCCTGAAAGACTTGTATCAGTCGAAACGTCACGAGTATGCTTACCCGCCGGAGGTAAACGTTGCCGAGGTTCTTGTTCGAACAAGGACGGAAGCTGAGTCGATCCTGAAGGAACTTCGGCAGGGAAAAAGCTTCGCCCGTCTGGCCGCTGAGAAATCTATAAGGCTCTGGGCTGCTAAGAACGGTGGGGAACTTGGTTATGGGACGCGTGCTACCTACGGGATACTTGGAGAAAAATTCTTCGCTGCCACCAAAGGCATGATCATCGGGCCTGAATTTGTGGATCCGTATTTCGGCATTTTCAAGATATTGGGTAAACGGGAGGGGAGACAAAAGACTTTTGAGGAGGCGACCCCCTCCATTGTTGAGGAACTCAAAGCTGTGAAGAAACGTGAAGCGTTTAGCGCGGCTGTTGAGAATCTGCGCGCCCGAAGCAATATTTCGATACGCATGGAAGCACTGGCAAACGTTGACCTGAGAAAACCTACATGAGAGGATCAAGGATCATGAAGTACTCGGTTTTTATTTCTAGTTTGGCGCTCTGTTGCGCGTGGTTACTTCCTCTGTACGCAGGGACCACCGGAAAGATTGCCGGAGAGGTCAAAGACAGTAAGACCGGCGAGGCACTGATCGGCGTAAACGTCCTCGTCGAAGGGACGACGGCCGGAGCGTCGACGAATCTTGAGGGATACTATGTTATCCTCAACCTCCCACCTGGAAAATACACTCTGACAGCCTCTGGCCTCGGCTACAGTAAACAAACAATTACCGACGTCGTCGTTTCTATCGATCTGACGACGACAATCAGTTTTACCCTTTCTTCTGAAGTAATCGAAGTTGGAGAGGAAGTGATTGTCACTGCCGAACGACCAATTGTCAAGAAGGACCTCACCTCTTCGGAATCGCGAGTGGATGCATCGCAGATCGCGACCTTGCCGGTCTCCGAAGTTCGAGAGATTCTCACCTTGCAGACAGGGATTACGCAGGGCGCAGACGGGGCGATTCATATCAGGGGCGGTCGCGCCAATGAAGTGGCGTATTGGGTTGACGGCGTTTCTGTTTCCGACGTGTATGATGGCTCCCAGACGGTCCAGGTCGATCCGAATTCAATTCAGGAACTCCAGGTCATCAGCGGAACTTTCAATGCGGAGTATGGACAAGCAATGTCCGGCGTGGTCAACTACGTGACAAAGGATGGTGATCAACAATTCCGCGGAAATATCAGTGCCTACGGAGGATATTACGCCACCGCGAGGGGGTGGAGGTATACAAGTGGCAAGCGGACCATTCCCATCGCCGGACAGTCGACCCAACCCGGATTTGGCCTGATCGATACCACCGAGCTCTATTATGGGTTGGATAGATTTGAACCATTCTTGAACAGGAATATTGAAGGAAGTGTGAGCGGGCCAATCGCAGAAGGCCTCACCTTCTACGTGTCGGGGAGGTATTTTAAATCTAACGGCTGGTTAAATGGATACCGACTTTTCCATCCCGATGGATCTCTGGATACAAACAGCGTTGTCATAACTTCCATAGACACTGCGGCGGGAACGGCTAACATAGCATTCCAGGACAACATTGTGCACATGAACAATCGTGAACGGTTGTCCGGGCAAGCAAAGCTCACATATCAGGTGAGTGGAACCGCGAAGTTTAGCTTATCCGGTAACCTCAGCTCCATTGATTATAGAGACTACAGTCATGACTATCGGTTGAGCCCTGACGGGGACGTCAGTAAGTTCGACAGAGCATATAATATTACTGCACTGTGGAATCATACGCTCGGATCGAGCGCGTTCTATACGATTTCACTTTCAATGGTGAAGAAGAGATTCAACGAGTATCTCTATGAGGACCCTACCGATAGTCGATATGTCTATATTGATCCGACGTTTTCCGCCAAAGGGACGCGTGAGTTCAATGTCATTGGGACAAACAACCATCACTTCAAGCGCAATACAGAGAGTCGCGTCCTGAAAGCGGACTATACTAGTCAGGTGAGTCGTCTCCATCAATTAAAGGCTGGCTTTGAAGGAAGGCTGCATCGACTTTACCTGGAGGACTATAATCTGACGTTCCCACAGGAAAACGGATTCCTTCCCACGATTCCCGATAAGCTTGGTCCACTCTACGAAGAGTACACACAGAAGCCGATCGAGCTTTCAGCATACATCCAGGACAAGCTTGAGTACGAAAAGATGGTGGTGAACGTCGGTATCAGATACGACTACTTCAATTCAAAAGGAAAAGTGCTTGCTGATCCCGCGGATCCAAATGTTTATTTGCCGCGCAAAGTTGAGAATACTTCCTTGAGTCTCGATCAGCGGCTGGCAAAATGGTACAAGAAAGCGGATATCTCACAGGTCATCAGTCCTCGATTGGGTATTTCCTACCCCATCACCGATCGCGGCATTCTCCATTTTTCGTACGGTCACTTCCTTCAGATCCCATCCTTCATTCATCTGTACCAGAAACCAGGTTACAAGGTCACGACTGCATCGGGGACGCAGGGGGTTTACGGCAATCCCAATCTTCGCCCTCAAAAGACGGTTATGTATGAGTTTGGATTACAGCAACAGCTTACGAACGATGTTAGTTTTGACCTGACGGCGTTTTACCGGGATACGCGGGACTGGGTCACCACCAGCGCACCAATTCCGGTTGGGGATAACCCGGAGACTGCAGTGTCTGACTATGTCGTCTATGAAAACAGGACATATTCCAACTCGCGAGGGGTCACCCTGTCGGTTTCGAAACGCGCGTTGGCCGATCTGTTCACAGTGAACCTTGCCTACACGTTCCAGAATGCTGAGGGCATTGCCTCGACACCGGATCAGGAGTTTTCAGGTGTGAAGTCGAATTCAGAACCGCCACGAAGCTTGGTTCCTTTGGATTGGGACCAGACGCATACAGTGAATCTAACGTTGGGTGTTGGTAAACAGGATTGGGGCGTCTTCCTCCTCGGACGCTATGGTTCAGGATTGCCCTACACACCAACGCTGAACCAGGCAGAAAGCCAGGGTTCGGATATCTCCCGGACGGTTAAGCAGAACAGCCGTCGACGTCCGGACAACTATACAGTGGATGCGCGAGTATTCAAGAACTTCAAGTTTGGGTTTATCGAATTCAGCGCCTTTCTCAAAGTATTTAACCTTTTTGACACAAGAAATGAAATAACTGTTTACGGCGAGACGGGACGGGCAACTGCAACTCCGAGAAATCTCGGTGCGCAAAACACTACGCCAGTGAACGGAATCAACACTGTGGAGGAGTATCTGATCCGGCCCGACTATT
>QKGJ01000247.1 GCA_003251275.1 Ignavibacteria bacterium | reverse complement strand
GATTGAGGGGAGAAGTCCATGTGCTCTCCTTCCGTTATCTCCAAATGTAGACTCTTGAGTATTTCGTCATGACTGCGTGATACCTGCGCCGTATACTGCACCAAAACCGACAAGAAAATTTTCTCGATAGGCCATTGGATGAAGAAAACCCGGATAGTCATTCTCGGTGGCGGCTTTGGCGGACTCTATACGGCACTCGAACTAGATAAAAGTCTGGGACGAAACCCGAACATTGAAGTAACTCTCATCAACAAAGAGAATTTTTTCCTTTTTACGCCAATGCTGCATGAAGTCGCCGCGAGCGATCTAGATGTGACGCACATTGTCAATCCGATCAGGAAAATGTTAAAGCACGTACGACTGTTCAATGGTGACGTGGAATTTATCGATATGAACCGGAAGATCGTCGTCGTTTTGCACGGGGACGAGTCACATTCCCATGAGATTGAGTATGACCATCTTGTTCTAGGTCTTGGTTCAATTACCAATTTCTTCGGCATTCCCGGACTGGCCGAACGAGCGCTCACAATGAAGACCCTTGGCGATGCCATCGATCTCCGGAACCGCATGATCGAACATCTCGAGGAAGCAGACTTCGAGTGTTCGATCGGAGTGCGAAAGCACCTATTGACTTTCGTGGTTGCGGGGGGTGGATTTGCAGGTGTGGAAACTGTCGCGGGGATGAATGACTTTCTTCGCGAGGCTTCGGAATTTTATCCTCATCTGGGTGAAAAAGACATACGAGTTGTTCTTGTTCATCCGGGAGAGATAATTTTACCGGAACTCGGCCCGAAACTCGGCTCCTATGCCCAAACAAAACTTTCCGAACGAGGCGTGGAGATTCATGTCATGAAGCGCGTTGCCGGTGTGACCGAACGGGGAGTGGAGTTGAATGATGGAACGATCATACCATCGAAGATACTCATTTGGACAGCGGGGACATCTCCCAATCCTCTTATACAGTCTCTTCCCTGCAATCTTGATCGTGGAAAGGTCGTCGTCGATCGATACATGGAAATTCCGATGTGGCCGGGTGTGTGGGCGCTCGGCGATTGCGCGTCGGTGATTGATCCGGCGTCAGGTAAACCCTACCCGCCCACGGCACAGCATGCGCTGCGCCAGGGAAAAATCCTTGCCAGGAATATTCTTGCATCGATGCAAGGGGGAAAGAAAAAGGAGTTCACTTTCGCGACACTCGGATTGCTTGCCTCGATCGGAAGGCGTGCCGGAGTTGCAAATATTCTTGGTGTGAATTTTTCAGGATTTGTTGCGTGGTGGCTTTGGCGCACAATCTACCTGAGTAAACTTCCCCGTGCAGAGAAGAAACTTCGGGTAATGCTCGACTGGACATTGGATTTGGTGTTTTCGAAGGATCTCGTGCAGCTGCCTACATTTAGGTCAACGACTGGTCCAACGAACGAGGGGGAACAAAGGAGCAGTGAAGGAGCTCAGAAAATTCGACTGAAGAACGTCGCTAGCGCTCCGGTCGGAATACTGTAGAGGTTTGATTGGTTACTTTGTCGTCTTCCCTTCGTAGGTTCGCGCGAATTCACTGTCCACCGGCTCCCAAAGCTCGATCTTGTTGTTTTCTGGATCGAGTATATGCACGAATTTCCCGTAGTCATACGTCTCGACCGTATCGAGTATCGTCACTCCGGCGGCACGCAACTCCTCTAGAAGTTCCTCCAGGTTTTCGACGCGGTAGTTGATCATGAATTCCTTTTGCGAGGGGGCGAAGTATTTTGTCTTTTGCGAAAACGGACTCCACTGCAAGTAGGCCTTCTTTTCAGATGAATCGGCTTCCCGAAACTCAAACAGCGATCCGTATTCATTCGTGACGAGTCCAAGGTTTGAGCTGTACCAGATTCTGAGGCTATCGGGATTCCTGGCTTTGAAGAAAATGCCACCGACTCCTTTGACCTTTTTCCTTGGTGGATTCTTGTTGCCGGGGTCATTTTCTT
>QKGJ01000085.1 GCA_003251275.1 Ignavibacteria bacterium | reverse complement strand
ACCTACGAGCAGCGATATGATGGAGAAAATATACCAAAAAGAGACTTAGTGTGCGAAGGCAATGCCTTGACTAAACGCACCGACCTCAATCTTTTTTACGACGGTGAGAGATGGTATAACAAGAACTACGACGAACGAAACCCCTACGGAACCGGCTGTCGGGTGATGAGGAGGATCGCCACCGATGAAGTTTTCTGTAGTGATATAAGCGGTTGTCCCATCCGGTGTAAATATCACCCCATGCGGCTGACGACCAACGTTTGGGATGACGACTTGCGAAAAATCGGAAGTCCTGACCACATTCACACTACCGGTGGTTAGGTTACAGACGAAAGCCCGAGTCCCGTCCGGCGTGAATGCAACATGAACGGTCCGTCCACCGACGGGGAGAACACGCGAAAGTCCGTTTGGATTTGCCTGCCGATCAATAACATAGACACTGTCGCCAGTCGCCTTGTAGTCGGTGACAAAGAGATACCGGTCATCGGGAGAAGCATCAACCAGATAAGGGGCAATCGGAGAGAAGAAAGGGTTGCCGTCGCGGTTGAGTGAAATCAACGAATACGAATTGTCGAGCGGGTTGATGATACTCATGTTGCCGCTCCCGGCGTTCGTCGTGAAGATCGCGGATCCGTCATGACTTACGAGAATACCATGCGGGTTTGATGTCCCCGTCATCAGAATGGTTGCGATCACCTGCATGGAACGAGTGTCGACAAGAGTTACCCGCCCCGGGTTCGACACGAAACTCGTTACATACGCGGTATCGCCGGTGGAGGAAAAGACAACGTCCGAAGGCTGCCCGGGAATAGGAACCTTCCCGAGAGATTGATAAGTGTTGATATCGAATTTCCAGAGTTGTTGAGCATTGATCAGCGTGACGTAAAAGTATCTTTCCTGGCTGTCAACCTTCACATGATGCGGTGATCCGAACACTGAAGTTGAATCTGCCGCTTTTCCCACTGCCACGTAGCGGATGACAAGATTGGTTTCAACATCTCTCACAGCGACAAGGTCTTCGGACGAATTAACCACAAAGACCTTCCCCTGCGGCGTCGTGGTAAAGGGGATGTCTCCCTGCTGGTTTGGAGCTCCCTCATCTACCCACCGAATGAGTGTCCGCACTTGTTCTGCTGGAAGGTTGAAATCCGGCAGCGGCATATGAGGTTCGGCCGTTGGCGCAACGAGGGAGTCCGAACTGACATGGAAAATCAAATCACTCTTCGAAGCTTTGTAGGCGACAATCGCCGCACCATCCTCACTGCCGTTCAGCAAATCAGACCAGGATTGGAGTGAGAACTGGCCACCGTTCTCCTCCCCGACATGACATCCCCGTACCGCACAACTGCTGGTGAAAATTGGCTGGATGTGTTCGTCGTACCGGATGGTGGTTATCGAGGAATAGTCGAAGGGCCGGGCAATTGCGATGTTGCTCGGCTCGCCGTGGGTGTCAATACCGTTGTTTCTTTTCGTAGTGACAATTCGGTAGTACAAGGAAGATCCGTTGGCAAGCATCGAATCGATGAAACGGTCGGCGGTTCCGGGAAGCGAGGCGTAGAGATTTTGTGGCGATGGAGAGAAGTTTGGCGTGGTACTCTTGTAAATCCGAATCTCCTCCGGTGGATTGCCAAAAGGAGGCGTCCACCCGAGCGTAACTCTTCCGTTTCCGTTGAGTGCAAAAAGGGACTGGATTGTGATCTCTGGATTAACCGGGTTGGTACCCTGATCTTTACAGGCAAAGGGGAGAACGAGAATGAGAAGAAGAGCAGCGCGTTTCATGAAATCGAAATTGTTTCCGCCAGTAATCTACAAAAAAATGATCAAGCCTGCTTGCTCTTTAACAGCACCCACAACCCATATCCGCCAACGAGAGTTCCAATTGGAATATTAATGAGGTGGAGGATTGTTGCAACCCAGACCCAGACAGCGGACCACTTCCTCTGTTTCCATAGTCCGAATCCAGCAACAATGGATG
>QKGJ01000285.1 GCA_003251275.1 Ignavibacteria bacterium | reverse complement strand
GTTGCAAAAGCACCGCCAGCATGAGAATATATGGTGCAGGAGTCGTCAGGATGAATGTGAATGCAGCGCCAACAAGAGCCGCTGGTTTGCCATACGATCGCTGAAGTTTGTCGGGAATGGTAATCAGGTTAGATGCGCGAATCCTTTTGGCAAGAAGGAACGCAAAAAGGATTGCGAAGATGTAATACGGCAGACCTTGTACAACCCAGTTGGAAATTCCGTACAGGTAGGAAAACTCACCAACGCCCAATATCCCGCCGTACCAGGTCGACACCAGCGTCATGACAAACAACGGCAGGGTTAACGTTCTGCCGCCCAACAGGAAATCAGCCGCGTCGCTGGACCTGCGCCGTGCGGCAAGAAATCCCACAAGAAAGACAGCGACGAAATATCCGGCAATCAGAACGTAATCAACGGTGGTGAGTGTGAGCATTAGGGGCGTTCTACGATCAAGAGCATTCTTCCCCGCTTGACCGAAACAGTGAATGGAGATTTCCTGACCACGTTGCTCACTCCAATGTCCCCGACGCGCATTGAGGCATTGGTGAGGGGGTAACGCAGTCCGCGTAGGGTAATCCCACCGCAGGGGCCGAATGGCAACAGGCTGACGGTCGTTCCGCGCTTCGCCCTTAGGGAGAGTTGTCCGCTCACAGGGAGCGCATAGAAAGAATTGCCTTGAAAAACGATGTTCATTTGTTTCACATACTTCCAGATAACACATAGATTTCCAAGAGTAAAGTCGAGACGTTTTCCCGTGGCCGCAAGAATATCCACATCTCTTACCCTTCGCCTCCTCAATTCATCAAGAACCTTCTCGAGATCGGTATCGTCCTGTCGACGAACAAGCATGACCTCCGCCTTTCGAAAATAACGGAGCGTTGACTGCTTGATGGAATCGAGGTCGCCGATGATGATATCGGGAGTTAAGCCGATAGCTTTGCACACATTTGCCCCACCGTCAGCGGCGGCGATGAGGGTAGCTCGTCGGGCAAGAGATTTTGACAGCTTCCTGGAAGGGGGTTCTCCATTGCAAACTACCAGTGCTCGGGAAGTCATGTCAAAGCTCCAGGGAGATATTCAGGAACAGATTCCGTTCCGCACCGACAAAGAAACTATCTCCCTCTCCGTAGGCCGCGTAGAGAGCATCGAAAAGATTGTTCGCCTGGAGTTTTACCTCGAGATTGATGTTGCGGGCAACATTCCGAAAGGTGTACGCAATCCAGGCATCGCTGACAAAATAGGGGTCGACGGTATTATTCTCGTTCTTGAAATTATCGGTGTATTGCTTTCCCACAAATCTTCCACTCAGAGAAACCCCAAAGTCGTTAAGCCGATAGGTAACGCGCCCGTTGGCAAGCAGATCAGGAAAACCGGCGATGGGATTCTCATTGAGAAAAAGGGGTGCGCTCGTGGAATAGTCCGTGTAACGGACGAACCTGTTCCGGCTGACGGTGGCATTCACCATCCACGCAAATCCGGGGATAAGGGTTCCTCCGACGCTTGCCTCAATTCCGACATGCCGCGTTCGGTCTGCGTTGCCGGTAATCGGCTGACCGAATCGATCCACCTGTCCGCTCTTCACGATTTCATCGGAGAACTCCATCCAGAATAGGTTGAGCGTCGCGTTGAGCGCGTCACTCCGAACGGCGCCGCCAAGTTCAATATCAAACAATGACTCGGGCTTCACAAGAGGCCTGGTGTAATCAAAGTTGCCATTTCCATTTTGTTCGAACTGCGGGAGGACGGCGCCCCATGAAGCAGGAGTGCTGGCCTCCGCAGCATCGTACAGGTTTTTCAAACGAGGTTCTCGTGAGGTGTATGCGATCGTTGCATAGGCATTCCAGCGATCATCAAAGTTGTGGTTGAGTCCAATGCGGGGATTGACAAAATGATAAGGTCGGGTGAAATCAGTTCCGATAAAGGCTTCATCATACAAACGGTATTTGTTGTACGCATACTGAAGGTCGAGCATCAGACTTGTTTGCGGGGAGATATGGTACATTTCATGAGCGAAGAGCGAGGCAATATCTTTCGCGCCTTTGTATGAGTAATACCGATAGTTGCGGGGAACACCGGCCGGAATCTCCTGCGCCCACTGTATTTCACCGTAATGGTCTGACCGGTGTATCCGTAGCTCGGCGCCAACGATCAGCTCACCGTTGTCATGGTTGATCTTGACTCTCGGAAGCCATCCGTACTGCTTGTTTGCAACCGTCGCGCGTATCAACGCCCCCGGCAAATACAAAGTATCCGGATCGCCCCCAACAGGAAACCCGTTTTGTGGAATGAGGCGGAAATAGGAATATGGCGCCCAGGAACCATCATAGTCGAAGAAGCCTTCGCCAAGGACAGCAAAGAAGGAATTGTTCATTGTGACTGATTCGCTCAATCGCCATTCGTGGAGAAGCTCATAATGTGGCTGGGAGAAATTCTCAATCTCCACATCACGGGCAATCGGGTTGGCCTTACGCTTGTCGCGATTTTTGACATCGGTTTTCGGGATTCCATAATAGGCGAGATGGTCCGCGATCGGCCCGCCATAAAAATTGATCTGTGTCGTCATGTTCTTATCGTAACGGACGGCACCGAGAAAGTAGCTTTTGAAATCTACCCATGACCGATCCCGATAGCCATCGCTATGAATTGTTGTAAGCCTTCCGTTCATCGCATACGTGTTGTCGATAAGACCGGAATTGAACGAGGCTGAGTACTTTCGTGTGTTGTAGGTTCCGTATCCAGCCTGGAGCTTAAGTGATAACTCCCGCGCAAAGTTTTGTGTGACCAGATTGATTGAGCCACCAATTGCAGGAGGACCGTAGAAAGCGCTTCCGGCACCACGTTGCACCTGAATATCTTGCAGACTCGCTGCCAGATCCGGAAAATCGAGCCAGTACACGTTATGATCTTCCGGATCGTTCTGCGGAATGCCGTTAACCATCACGGCAATACGCCGCTGATCGAACCCGCGCAGGTTCAAGTAGGTGTACCCGATACCATTTCCCGACTCGGAGTAGAAGGTTGACGATGGAAGTTCGGAGAGGAGAACCGGGATATCCTGCGTGAGATATCTTTCCTCAATCTCCATTCGCTTGAGCGTTTGGAAGGCTGCAGGTGTGGTGCGATCTTCTCCTCTTGTTGCGCTGACAGTAATGGGTGCGCCGGGCAGCACGGATTGTTCAAGTGCAAAAAAGATCTCGACCTCTTCGCCGCTCTTCACAATGGTTTGTATTGTCTGGCTGACGTATCCGATGAAAGAGGCGGTTACTCCATAACTCCCAGATTCAAGATTCCGAATCCTGAAGTATCCATCGGATCCAGTGGCGACAGTAGCACCCGTTTCATGCACGGAGATATGCGCAGCGGCGAGTGGCTCTCCAGTTGACTGACTTGTCACTCTACCGGATACAGTGCCGCTAGTCAGTGCAAAGAGATGAAGGGTTGAAAAGAGTAGAAATGCAGTGAATAGCCAGAGTCTCATAAGGATCCTCGTAAAATCAAAAAACCGATTCTCTTATCTGAAGCGAAGAGAAACGGTTTCGAGAAAACTACATGAGTCCGGCCGGCCGGTAACTCCGTTTCCCTACGCTGGTATCATCCAGATCAGGTTGAAAGGGTGTGATCTCAGTCCCGTATTTTTGCGGGACACCCCTAACGGTACGGTGCAATATACAGTTCGCCCGACGACGAAGCAAGCATGCCCACCATATGAAGCTATTTCAAAGCGTAGTAAGCGATGAGTGCCAGAAACCAGAGGATAATGATTGCAATAAGAACCTTTTTCATAGGAGAACTCCCGTGGAAAAGAACCCTTAGTGAAGTTGAATTAATTGACGTCGTCAAACTCCATTGAAACCGTTCCGGAAGATGCCGCTGCCTCGTAACCCAGGTCCCGGGGGAGATTGGGTTCATCTGCAGCAGTACGCGAGAGCTCATCGCAGCGTTCGTTCTCGGTATTTCCCGCATGTCCCCTCACCCACGAGAGAGTTACCTTGTGCTTTTCGAGCAGAGGCAGAAGACGCTTCCAGAGATCAATGTTCAAGACTTTTTCCTTGTTACTCTTTTTCCATCCCCGCTTCTTCCAGGATTCAAGCCACCCCTTGGTAATCGCATTGACGAGATACTCAGAGTCACTGAACAATGTCACCGTGGAAGGTTGCTTGATGGCTTCGAGGCCGACGATCGCTGCCATCAATTCCATTCGGTTGTTCGTTGTGCGACGATAGCCGGCAGCAAGTTCCTTCCGATGGTGTCCGGAAAGCAACACGATTCCATAACCACCCGGGCCCGGATTGCCGAGGCACGCACCATCGGTGTAGAGAACAATCTTCGACGCGCTTTTCATGATGGATCGGGAACCCTGACGCCGCGGAGAAATTCGGCGCTCTCTTCGGGCAAGGCAGAATTAATGTACATTCCGCTCCCCATTTCAAATCCAGCCGTTTTTGTCACGCGTGGAATGATGGAAAGGTACCAATGATAGTATTCTGTGTTTCGATCCCGGGACGGGATTGACCGGATGGTGTAATTGAAGGGAGGATCGTTCAGTCCGTAATACATGCGTGAGAGGATGAGTTTTAAGGATGAGGCAAGATCGACAAGCTCTTCGTCTGTTGCGAGCTCGAACGAAGGTGTATGTCGTCGGGGAAATATCCATGTATGAAAAGGAGAGAGCGCGGCATACGGATGAAAGGCAACAAAGTGAGTTGATTGATGCAGGACGCGTGCCCCTTCCGACAACTCTTCTTGCATCGTTCGACAGAAGACACAGGCGCCGGTTTGGTCATAGAAGCGAATTGCATCTTCCAAACGCATGCGTGTTTGAAACGGAACCACCGGCGTTGCTGCAAGCTGAGAATGGGTGTGGATCACGGACGATCCTGCCACTTCCCCATGGTTTTTAAAAATGATAATTGCCTCAAGCCGTTCGTCTTTTCCGCATTCTTCGTAACGTTGCCGGTACACGCGTAGAACTGCTTCAATGTCCTCCGGAGGCATCAGCGCGATCACCAAATCATGACGTCGATGATCGACGATCACTTCATGCAGACCAATACCGTTCATCGAGATGCGCAAACCATCGTTGCTTCTCGTTCTCTTTCCTTGCGCAGAGAGTGCGGGATACTTGTTCGGCATTACACGAACGCGCCATCCCTTCTTGTCTGCGAGACGTGTAATCTCCGGTTCGGTCTGTGATTCGTTCCCGGGGCAGAAAGGACAGGCGGGATCGAGTTGTGGAAGAGACTCTTTGTCCTTTTTCGTTAAGGCAAACTGATCCGGTCTTTTCGCGCGCTCCCGTGCAATAATCACCCAGTCTTTGGTTATGACGTTGAAGCGTAGTTCCGGCATGGAAGTCTAGTTCAATGAGTCCATCTTGCGTTGAATAATCTTTTCAACCAATTGGACGAGTTCCGAAGGAACAAATCTGGACGGCTCATACCGCGCGATCGGTTCTTGTTCTCCGTCTTCTACACTTGGCGTATCGGAGGAAAGAAGATCGAGCGCATCGTCATTGTTTGTCTCCCAGAATCCGGTTGGATCAACAACATCCAAGTGCGGAATAAATCGTTTCTTGATGTAATGCATCAAGTGAATGACGGTGGCATACACTCTTCTGGTTGCAAGATCAACGCGGACAGAGACGAAGGCAGTGGCCGCCTCTTTTTCGCCGGATCGAATCTGAGCGACAAGGTGAGGGCTCCTCAGCCATCCCTTGGCGTCAAAAAGGAAATGGAGTGGACCGGAGATAGTTTTCGGATAGAGTGTAACGCCACGAAGGCCGAGATGTCCAACGACAGTCCGGTTGGAACCTATATGAACCAACTCCGCCGTCGGGGGTGTCGACCAATCACCTTCTGCCCTTTCCCAGCGCCATTCAAGGGCATCTGCAATTTCAATAAGCTCACTTATTACAAGGGGCACGTTGAGTGGACTCGTAATCTGACCCCGAAACGAAAGAGTATGATTCACAGATTCTCTCCTGTTATTGGTGTGAGTCGATTTACAATCAGCCGTTCTGCTTTTGTCCAATCAATGCCGGAAACATCCGTTATATCGGCGCAAAGGTCATCGAGGATCGACGCCTGTGTGATCCCACGAAAGAGAGCAATGGAATATGGGACACGGTGGAATGTCACCATTGAGTACTTCGGTATGAAGTGCTCAGGAAAACGTTCCTGGAGCGCGAATTCCACCTTCTTCTTCAAAAGGAAATCGGGGTTTGCGACCAGGTCACGCATTTCCACGAAATTCTCAACTGCAAGATCAGCGATCGCATCGCAATTGCGTTTTCGAAGGCCTTCAAAATCACGGAATAGCTGTTGCCAGGGGATGCTCTTCCCCTCAAAGCGCGAGAGACACTCATTGAGCACGGTACAATCTTCGAAAGCACAATTCATCCCTTGTCCGAAAAAAGGAACAATGGCATGCGCAGCGTCGCCGAGCAACAATGCCCGATCACCCGCATTCCAGGGATCACACTTGACAGTGACCATAGACCCTGTCGGATTCCCGAAGAAATCCTCAATAAGGGTTGGCATCATGTCGGTGGCGTCAGGAAATTCCCTTTGAAAGAACGTCTCGACATGCTTACGGGTTGTGAGTGATTGGAAACTCTCATTTCCCTCGAACGGATAGAAGAACGTCACCGTAAAGCTCCCATCAATATTGGGGAGAGCGATTAACATGAACGTGCCGCGTGGCCAAATGTGAAGAGCGTGCTTCTCCATCCGATGCTCATTGTTTGGACCTGCTGGGATCACAAGTTCCTTATACCCGTAATCAAGGTACGACTGGGAGAAATTGAAGCGACCTATTTTCTGCATCTCAAACCTGATGGCAGATGCGGATCCATCCGTTCCGATGGCGATCGAAGATGGGCGCTCGTACGTGCGCCCGGTCCTCTCATCAATGAAGGACAAATCGCCGGTGTCGAAGTTCATGCCGGTGCATCTCTGCTCAAACGTCAGAGTCACATCATTGCAGCGCTCTGCGGCATTCATGAGGGCAATGTTCAAATACGCACGGGATGTTGCATAAATGACCTCGGTGTCATCCCGTCCGTATCGCTGAAAAGTCAGTTCGCCTGAGACGGAATGCATCATCCGCCCTTTCATGGGAATGGCGATCTTCATGATATCGTCATACAATCCCACCTCTCGAAGGGCATGGATGCCCCGGGTCGACAGAGCGAGATTAATCGAGCGTCCGGCGCTAATTTGGACCTCGCGCATGTCCGGTCGTCGTTCACAAAGATCGACGGCAAAGCCTCTTTTTGCAAGATAGACGGAAAGAAGAGAGCCTGCCAAACCCGCACCGATAAGTGTCACTCGTTGTTGAGAGGGCTTCATCTTTATAGTTGGTGAGACCTGATGATAGTTTGAAAGCGTTGGGCGAAAGCGTGCACCTCAAGAAATGTATTATAAAGGGGAACCGGCGCGACGCGGACGACATCCGGTTCACGCCAATCGCACATGATTCCATTTTCCGTCAGCGCACCAAAAATCTTCTTCCCGTCGCCTGCAAGGCGGAGAGACAGCTGGGCGCCCCGTTGGGCTGTGTCGCGCGGCGTAATGATCGTGACGGCATTGCCAGGGATTTGGTCGAGAAGAAATTCCAAATATCCTGTGAGGAGAACCCTTTTTGCTTGTAGGGCATCCATTCCGGCTTCATCAAAGATCTCCATGGATGCTCGCAAGGCCGACATCGAGAGAACCGGGGCATTGCTTAACTGCCAACCATCTGCTCCGGCGGCGGGCTCAAACGTCGAATCCATGAGGAACCGTATCTCTTTGTTGTGTCCCCACCACCCGGCAAAACGTGGCAGGGAAGTGTTCGTATTATGTCGCTGGTGGATGAAGCAGCCGCCAACGGCGCCCGGGCCAGCGTTGAGGTATTTGTAGGAACACCACACTGCGAAATCAACATCCCAGGTGTGGAGCTCCATTCGAAGGTTCCCCGCTGCGTGGGCCAGATCGAAACCAACAACACATCCGTGGGAATGCCCTGCTCGGGTGATGCGTTTCATGTCGAACGCCTGACCGCTGAGGTAATTCACTCCTCCAAGGAGTATTAGAGCAATGTGCTGCCCTTCCCGATCAAGAAGGGCTTCGATGTCATCAGTGTGAAGGAAGGATTCACCAGCGCGGGGCTGAAGCTCAATCAAAGCCTCTGCCGGATCATACCCATGATATGCAAGTTGGGATTGAACTGCATATTGATCGGAGGGAAACGCGTTGGATTCAATGAGTATCTTGTACCGTTCGGTTGTCGGTCGATAAAATGAGACCATCATCAAATGCAGGTTCACCGTAAGAGAATTCATCACCACCACTTCGTCCACATTTGCGCCGACAAGTCGTGCAGTGCTGGCAGCGAGAAGCTCGTGGTACGGCATCCATGGATTCTTTGCGTGGAAGTGTCCTTCCACTCCGAGATTACCCCAATCCTCCAATTCTTGCAGGAGGGCGTTCCGAACGGTGCGAGGCTGAAGTCCAAGCGAATTACCACAAAAATATATGTACTCTTTGCCCGCCGGTGTGTGGGGGATGAGGAAGCGATCGCGAAACGATCGCAGAGGATCCTTCGCGTCAAGGTCAGCGGCGAACTGTTCTTCGGGACGGTAGATTATCGCTCGTCTTTTAAGTGTGTGAGGTTGACTGAGTGTATTATACAAAACAATCGTGATTTTCAACAGAGAGGTTGCAAAATCTCTTTTGATTTAGGGGTGGAGTATGGTAGATTGCATCAAAGAAATGGCGAGTGTATGAATGCCGATACAACCGATAATCTTTTTTGACGGTGTGTGCGTTCTCTGTAATGGACTAGCACGGTTTATAGTCCGAATCGATAAACGCAGGGTCTTCCTTTTTGCGACTCTGGATTCTCATGCAGCCAAGGAGTACTTGTCGGTTGATAGTGAACGGCAACCGGGGACTGAATCAATTATGCTTTGGGACAAAGGAAGCGAATTTGTGCGGTCTGGTGCTGTGTTCGAAGTGCTGCGGCGAATTGGTTGGCCCTGGAAACTCCTGCTAATTCTCCACTTACTTCCGGAATTCCTTTTGGACAAGTGGTACGATTATGTGGCGCGAAAACGTTACCGATGGTTCGGAAAATATGAGAATTGCCCTATTCCCCCTTCGGAAATGCGCGCGAGGATATTGGATTAGATACCGACCGCCGCTGTTCTCAGGCAGCAGAAAACAAGAAAGCCCGGGGAAACCGGGCTCTATATGTTGTCAGGCATTCCTGAAAACATTACTCCTGCTTTTGCTTCGCTGACCAAGGTGGAACAATGCTGTTAGTGCGCGCATACGCAATGGATTGACCAAGATGCTCGTGAACATGCGTTACCATAATCATCATCAGTCCCTCTCCCGTAGTCTCGGTGCCAAAGAACTCAACATCTTTTGCAAGTGCTTCGCCAGATGCTGTGCTGAGAGCTTTGCGAGCATGGTCAAATGACTTCTTGAGCCAGGCGAGGATATCTGCCTTCTTTGTAACCTGTTTTTCGGTTTCCTGGGAAAAGCCATCCGGCGGTTTCATATCAATGAATGTCGGGAAAAAGCAGTTCGCGCTTACAATGTGCATATATACTTCCCCGACGGAGCGAACACCCTCGCCCGGACGCCAGGCATATTTTTCCTCGGGAACGGCATTCGCAAGGGCCATAACTTTTTCTTCACCATCATTGAGTGCCATGATATAGGCATCCATTTTTCCACCCGCGCGCGATGCAGTAAAAAATATTGGCGCCAGAAGAAGAGAAATAAACAATACAGTTTTCCTCGCCATGAGAACCTCCAAAGATTTTGATGATTAGTGAGTAGAGAATCCAGAGATAGTATTGCGGTTTGATGATCTGGAGTCACGCAGTGGCTCCAAGATACACAATCGAGGCCGAATTGCAAAAGAAAAAGCAAACCCCGGGAACCCGGGGCTGCATAGGTGGGGGTGGAAAAAGAACTATTTCAGGAGAAGCATGCGTTTCAATGCAGAAGCACCGGCGCTGGCAAGGCGATAAAAATAGACCCCACTGGAAAGATGGGATGCGTCAACCTGGAGAGTATAGCCCTGTCCCGCGCGGGCATCGCCGGAAAAAAGCGTACGTACTTCCTGCCCGAGGGCGTTGAAAAGAGTGACGGTGGCGTAGCCGGTTCGCTCTACTGAGAATCGAATCGTGGTTGTTGGGTTGAAGGGGTTAGGGTAATTCTGCTCGAGCGCAAAGACATGTGGCACCTCTTTGTCGTCTACACCTGTCGGTGCATCAAGAATAACCTCTCGTGCTTCGGTGAATGAGATGGTCCCGTCAAAATCTATTTGCTTCAAGCGATACCAATAACTTCCCGGTGTAACGCCGCTATGTGTCCATGAATATTCCTGAGGGTTCACTGTTGTGCCATGTCCGGGCACAAAACTGTTTTGTACGTCGATGAAAGCTGATTGACTATGCTCGCGTTGTTGAATCAGGAAACCAAAATTGTTTGTCTCTGTCACTGTTCCCCAAAGGAGTGACACATTCATTGTTCCCTGCACCGCGGTGGCAGAGAAATGAGCGAGTTGGATGGGGAGTGGACTATTCATATCACCGAGCGTCCAGAGATTCCAGGTCGACACAGAATCAACAGTAATCATATTCTGCGCGGTATCCACAACGCCAACATTGCTATACCAGGTGGTGCCATTGTAATTGAACGCTCCCAAATCTTCCTCAGGAATCGAATTAAGTTCGCTTTCAAGATAGGAGAGTTCGACCGTCCCACCGAGAGGAGACGACGGCGTGATCATGAAATGACGGTTGATTGAATTACCCAAGGAAACCGGCGGTGGCATTCCCGGCTTTGATTCAACGAGAACATACCCTGAACCCTGTGATCCATCGGGTGTAATCGATGTCTTCGCATCCGTAAAGAGATATTTTGCATTGCTCCCCGCCGCGATTGCACGTTGGATCTTGCCAACAATGTTGCCGTTTGAAATTGACACTGCGAAAGGATCTTCGTTTGATACGATAATTGTACTCGTGTCCGTATTCACTGTTCCGCTTTCAAGCATAAGGTTGCCATAGATTTCCAGATCGCCGAAGAGAGAGACATTCGCGTTGTTCGAAAAGGCAGCTGCTTGCACACGTGGGGTTCCAGTAGTCAGCACGGATACGCTGATGCCAACAACGATACTCTCCGCAAAATCGCCAGGCCATAAGTGTACCGTCCCGCCGGGAGTAATCCACGACCAGACTTCGTTCAGATGAGTTACCCCGCCGGCCACTGGACTGTTGGCGTCGACATTCAGAAAAGAGTAATCACCCTGGAAGCCAGGGGTTGTCGTTTGTGTATCAGACCCGTTGTTGAGCCAGGGAGAGTAGTCGATTAATCCCGATAAAGTAGATGTGATAGCTATTGGATCAGTAGCGCCTAACCAATTGCTCGAAGCATCAAGAATGCCGGTTGCGTTGTTCCGTATAGCGAGCGAGGTGTTGCCAGTGAAACTGTTGCCGGTAATACCAATTATCAGGGTGGCGAGGTCGCTGCCTGTGATTTCTAGCCCAGTCTGACAGCTTGTAACTCTATTGTTACGGATATCCAGATAATCCCATACACTGTCGAGGTGAATTCCCGACAATGTTGCTCCCCCAATTTCGTTGCGCAGCAGAGTTATTGAGTGGTTCTTCCTGAAGACAATGCCATCACCGCTTGTTGCATTAACCACATTGTCTACGACGGTGACGCTATCGACATCCGATAGGTAGAATGCGGAGTTGCCGTTCGGTGAAGCGATTCCCGAAATGAAATTGTCTCTTATAATCCAGCCAACACCATTCGCATTTTTGGAGTAGACCCCACTAACTTGTGTTGTATTTACAATTCTATTTCGTTGAATTATGATGTTATTGCTAACACCGGGGAAACTTTGTATGACCCCCTGGCCCGTCCCGGAGATGCTCTCGAACGAAAGACCTTCAATAATGACAGAACAAACATTGGCGGCAAGACGGAACCTCGTCACTCCCATAACTCGTGCCTCTGGAACACGCGTGCCGGTGTTCGGAGAAATATTGAAATTAGGCCCGCGCAACGTCAGCGGTCTATTGATCGTGACGGTATTCATATCGGCGTACCTTCCGGCCGCGATGACTATTGTATCACCAGCCTGGGCGGCGTTGACCGCGGATTGAATAGTGCTATATTGCGACGGGACATTCACTTGCCCGGCAAAGACTGTTCCGCCCACATGGGTGGCATAGCTCATGAAAAAAAGAAGCAGGCGACGCCCAAAATTCCTCATTGTACTAACCTAAGAGTGAAAATTGATTTAACAACCGACGAGAAAAGCTGTCATGAGGTGGGGGCTTCGAGGGACTCAACTTTCAGCTGGAACAATATAGTTCTTTGAGCTGCGGATGGATATTGAGTATGGCATCTCCACGTCGGTTTGTTCGTTGGTAATGAATTACTCAGTAGAGGAACAAACATGGGTCAACAAACAGTTCTTTTGGTTGAATCTGGGTGATTGAATAAGTACCATACCCATGTCTCGTCGTAATCTTTAGGCGATCATGTCTCAATTGATCTCATTTGTTCTTGACGGAAAAGTAGAAACGATAGACTTCCACGTGTCGCGATTCACGCCGACAACCACCGTTCTGCAGTTCCTTCGAAATCATCCCCGACACAAAGGTGTCAAGGAGGGGTGTGCGGAAGGAGATTGCGGCGCTTGTACCGTAGTGTTGGGTGAACTCGCCCCGAATGGGAAAGTGCGATACCGGGCAGTCGATTCTTGTCTGGTCTTCTTGCCGATGGTTCATGGCAAGCAGTTAATTACCGTTGAGAATCTGAAAGATTCCAACGGAACGCTTCATGCAGTTCAGAAAGCGATGATTGAGACCGATGGCAGTCAGTGTGGGTATTGCACGCCGGGGTTTATCATGTCTCTCTTCGCTTTGTATAGAGAAGCAGCGACCATCGACCGGGCGGCGATTGACGATGCGCTAACAGGCAATCTCTGTCGTTGCACCGGCTACCGCCCAATTGTTGAGGCCGCCGCGAAATCATGCTCGTCGAATCGCACCGATCATATCTCGGCTTCTGAAGCCAAGACAAAAAGACTACTTAAGTCTATCCCTGTCAAAGCCGTTCTAATGCAAACCCCCATGCAATCGTATTACCTTCCTGAGACAATCCAAGAAGCCCTTGATTACAAAAAGTCGAATCCGAGTACCACGGTCATCACTGGAGGAACGGATGTTGCTTTGAGGGTGACAAAACAACACGAGCATCTCTCGAACATCCTTGATCTTTCACACGTTGATGAGTTGCGAACAGTGCGCAAAGGGGGAGAACTGCAGATCGGCGCCTCGACGCCTCTAACGGATGTGCTTGATGTTGCAAAAGACCGCCTGCCTGCATTGTGTTCAATGCTTTCAGTCTTTGGGTCGCGTCAAATACGCAACTGTGCCACCCTTGGGGGAAATCTCGGTTCCGCGTCACCCATCGGAGATTCGATTCCTGTACTGATGGCGTACGATGCGCGAGTTGTTCTGCAAAGCACAGCGGGATCCAGGGAGATTGCGGTAAGGGAATTTATCACCGGTTACCGAAAAACCGTTTGTAAAGAGGATGAATTGATAACACAAATTATCTTCCCTGCTGTTTCCGATAAAGCCAATATTAAGGCGTACAAGATATCGAAGCGAAAGGATTTGGATATCTCGACGCTGAACGGCGGTTTTCGCCTTGAACTCGATGATGAGCAAGGCGTGAAGGATATTGTCTTGGCATTCGGCGGCATGGCCGCCCAGGTGCAGCGTGCATCAGGAACAGAAGCATTTCTTAAAGGAAAAGAATGGATTCGCGAGAACATCGAGGAGGCGATGCGCCATCTTGACAAGGAATTCTCACCTCTCTCGGATGTGCGTGGCAGCGCAACATTCCGACGCGTTGCAGCCAGGAACTTGCTCCTGAAATTCTGGGTCGATACAGCCAATTCTATTCCAGTGGAACTAGCCAAAGTATGAAGGGAGATCTTCCCATAGCGCACGAGTCAGGAGCAAAACATGTTTCCGGAGAAGCGATCTATGTCGACGACATCCACGTTCATGATCAGCTTCTTATTGGACGAGTTGTGTACAGCCCTCATGCACATGCAAGAATTGTGTCGTTCGACCTTGAGAAGGCAAAGCAAGTTCCAGGCGTGCACGCAGTTCTGAGTTTCAAGGATATTCCCGGTCGCAACCAAATGGGCCCTGTTGTGAAGGATGAGCTGTGTCTTGCAGAGAGTGAAGTCCTCTGCGTGGGCCAGGCGATGTTCCTTGTCGCTGCCGAAACGGAAGAACAGTGCATCGCGGCCGAGCGCCTGATCAGCGTGGAGTACAGTCCACTTGAACCGATCCTTACGATAGAAAAGGCGATCGAGACCAATTCGCTTCTGGGTCCCCCCGTCACGTTTCATCGTGGAGTCGTGGAAAAGGGATTGCGCTCTTCCCCCCATCGAATCAAGGACTCATTGCACATTGGTGCCCAGGAACACTGGTACCTGGAATCACAGGTATGTCTCTGTGTCCCCGGCGAAGAAAATGAAATGAACGTGTTCAGTTCAACACAACATCCCTCCGAAACACAATCGCTGATCGCGGAACTTCTTGGTGTGGGGAAAAATGAGGTTGTTGTTGAAGTGCGGCGGATGGGGGGAGCGTTTGGCGGAAAGGAGACCCAGGCAAACCACACTGCGTGCTGGACCGCATTGTTGAGTTACGCAACACACCGACCAGTCAAGATCCGTCTCTTCCGTGATGATGACATGAAGATCACGGGTAAACGCCACCGTTTCCTTTCTCAATATGAGGTCGGGTTTGATGAGGAGGGAAGAGTGCTCGCTCTGGACGTCGTGTTGAACTCCGATGGAGGGTGCGCAACCGACCTTTCTTTTGCCATCATGCAGCGAGCCATGCTTCATGTGGACAATGCATACTATGTCCCGAATCTTCGTGTTGTTGGGAAAGTTTACAAGACGAACCTTCCCTCCAATACCGCGTTCCGGGGTTTTGGGGGACCGCAGGGAATGGCGGTGATCGAGCAGATTGTCGACCGGATCGCCCGTCAGTTACATCGAGACTCGATGGAAATCCGTTTACTGAACTTCTATGGAATTGACAAAAACAATGTCACCCATTACGGACAGACGGTAGAGCACAATCGTCTTCAAACAATAGTCGATCAGCTACTTGAGTCCTCTCAGTACAAAGCGCGGCGCAAGGCTGTCAATAACTTCAACGCACGCAATGAATTCTTTAAGAAGGGCCTCGCTCTTACCCCGGTGAAGTTTGGCATTTCGTTTACCACCTCATTTCTTAACCAGGCCGGTGCCCTTGTGCTTATCTATAAAGATGGGACGATTCTTGTCAATCACGGCGGCACAGAGATGGGCCAGGGTCTTCACACAAAGATGCAACAAGTAGCTGCTGCGGAGTTCGGTGTTTCGCCCGAGTTGGTGAAAGTCAATGCGACGAACACCTCGAAGGTGCCGAATACATCTGCAACCGCAGCATCGGCGGGCGCAGATCTTAATGGAATGGCAGTGAAGAATGCAATCGATATTCTCAAATCACGGATCGCACAAGAAATCGCAAAAGTCTTTTCGGAACAACATCAATCAAATCCAAGCCGGCCAGAGGCGATTGAATTCACCGACGGCAAGATTCTTGATGAGGAACATCCGGATCGTGCGATCGGGTTTCGCGAGGCGATACCGTTGATGAATCTTCGGCAGGTTGGCTTGAGTGCGACGGGTTTTTACAAGACTCCGGGGATCGGATGGGACAAAGATAAGGGGGACGGGAAGCCATTCCACTACTTTGCATTTGGGATGGCAGTGACAGAAGTTCTTGTGGACACTCTTAACGGCGCTCATACAGTACTGCGAGCGGATATTCTTCACGACGTGGGTGATTCGTTGAATCCGCGCATCGACATAGGGCAGGTTGAAGGAGGCTATATTCAAGGTCTCGGTTGGGTAACCACGGAAGAGGTAAAATGGGACGGTAAGGGAAATCTCCTTTCCCACTCTCCTGATACATACAAGATTCCTTCGGTCCAGGATATTCCAAAAGAATTTCATACCGCGCTGCTCCAGGGTGTTCCGAACCCAGATACTATTCGGAGAAGCAAAGCCGTTGCGGAACCCCCGCTGATGTTGGCGCTCTCTGCGTGGCTTGCGATTAAAGATGCTGTCTCGGCTGTTGCCGATCATCGCATTGAGCCGGAGTTTTCTCTCCCTGCGACGAACGAAGTCATCCTCCTCGCGATCGACACTCTCCGAACACGCATGGCAGAGCCACAGATTCAGAAGGTTGCCGCCAAATAGATTTAAATGAACATCATCGAAGAAATACCAAGACGCCTTTCGAAAGAATCCTCTGTCCTTCTCTGCACCGTCGTGTCCACTTCAGGATCAACTCCCGCCGCGGCGCTCTCAAAAATGTTGGTCGTGGAGAACGGAAACATGTGGATTGGTACGGTCGGTGGCGGTTGTATGGAGGGAGAGGTATTGCAGAAAGCTCGCGAACTGATGGGCACTAGGACAGGGGAGATACTCACCTTTCATCTCACGGAAGATGATGTTCCCCACGGTTTGATTTGCGGTGGAACACTTGACGTGCTCATAGAACCACTGACGAACGACGATCGTGCCGTGTTCGAGACTCTCGCACAACGTTCTGTTGAGGGCGAAGATTCCATTCTCGCCACCTATCTCAATCGCGATAGGAACGTCGGGCACAAAGTAATTCTCACGGGTCCGGCATTCAAACCGGATCCCCTTTTATCTATTTCCGGAATTGAGATGATGTCTTTAGAGAAGCTCATTGCCCATGTTCAAAAGACTCACCATAGGAATGAGACGGCGCGCATTCAGGTCGAAAGCGGTGAGCTTATTCTGGAACCCATAATAGGACAACCCGAACTCATTATTTTCGGAGGGGGACATGTCTCACGCTTTCTTTCACAGACCGCGAGTATCGCCGGGTTCCGAGTCGTTGTCGTGGACGATCGCCTCGAGTATTCCAACGAAACACGTTTTCCGGAGGCTGCCAGAACCATCGTTGCTGAATATGAAAATGCCATGCAGGATATCAACATTCGTCCAACACACTATGTGGTTATCGTCACCCGGGGGCATCGATTCGATGAAGACGTGCTCGCCCAGGTAATCCGGACCCCTGCAAAATATGTTGGAGTGATCGGGAGCAAGAGAAAAATCCTTGCAGCGTTCAAGAACCTCTTTGAGAACGGTGTAACAAAGGAAGACCTCGGGAGAATTCGCGGACCCATGGGACTGGAGATCGGCGCGGTTACGGCGGAAGAAATCGCCATTAGTGTTGTAAGTGAGATGATTCTTGTCCGGCGAGGCTGTCTCGGCACCGTGGAGCCAAAATCAGCGGCCATGAAGCTCTTGCTGAACCACCTGGGGGAATGAACTCGCCATTCCCCGACGTTTATCCGCCGTTCACCGAATTCCATGTTTCAGTAAGAGCGTTGTCGCGTATATTGGGTGCATAACACTCATGTGGAGGATACAATGTTTCGACCGAATGTTTCAAGAACCCTTATCGGGCTTGCTTTCGTTATTTGCGGACTGCTTCTGATACTGATGAATATGGAAGTGATTCCTTCCGTCTCAATTTGGAAGTATTGGCCCGCCATCCTGATCATCATCGGCATCGCGAAACTGGGTGATGAGTCTGAACGGGGGGCGGTGATGGACGGCGCCATGTGGATCGTCTGGGGGCTCTGGTTTTTTGCGTGCACATTTAACTGGTTTGGATTCACATACGGCAATTCCTGGCCGGTCCTCCTCATCGCTGGAGGAATCACGATGGTCTGGAAATCCCTGCTTCCGAAGACTTCACACGATCAGGATAAACTATCAGAATCATCGTCATGAAAATTGAGGTGTCCTTATGAATCATAGTGATCAAAACACACAACAGGCTGGGTCATTCCGCCTGAGCCCGCAACTCATCCTTGGACTTATTGTCATTGGAGTCGGTCTCTTGTTTCTTCTTGACAACCTGGATGTACTCCGCGCGCGCGAGTATCTCCGGTATTGGCCGGTGCTTCTAGTGATTTTTGGACTGTCGAAAATGATCCAGCCAAGCGGCGCGCCTGGCCGGTTCGCGGGGTTGCTCTTCACCGTTGCCGGCGGCCTCTTGTTGCTGGACAAGTTCCATGTGCTGGAAATTCACCTGTGGGATTTCTGGCCGCTGGTGTTGGTATTTGTCGGTGGATCTATGATCTGGCGTGCGTCCTTCCGTTCGAAACAAGACGAAGGTGTATCCCGCCCGGCTGATTCAGCGTCAACGTTGAACGGATTCGCATTCATTGGAGGTCTCCGACGCAACAGTAATGCGCAAGAATTCCGCGGAGGTGAACTTACAGCGATCATGGGGGGGTGTGAAGTGGATCTTCGGCAGGCTTCCATTGGGAAGGAAGAAGCAGTCCTTGACGTGCTCGCGTTCTGGGGTGGAATTGAGATCAGTGTTCCGGAAGATTGGAGCGTCGTCATTCAAGGAACTCCGTTACTGGGAGGATTCGATGACAAGACACGTGCGCCCAAAGGTGGTTCGGAAAAGCGGCTTGTGATCAAAGGATTTGCGATCATGGGTGGCGTGGAAGTAAAGAACTAAAACAGAAGATGCACCCAATACTTCTCAGAGCGGAACGAATCGGTCTGTACGCCGCCGGGTGGGTGATGCTCGCCGTATTGTTCTCCCTTCTTCTCTATTTTTCGCAGGGGATCGAAGTAGCAAGGAGCCTTGCGCTCCTTGTCCCCATGACTCTGGTATTTGGATTTATGGCCCTCGCTCCCTGGTATATGTGTCCGTCCTTCCCTCTCGGGAAGACACGTCTTCCGACCCTCACCGGAGTCCATTCGCTTGCGGCGATCATCACCTCTTTCGTATGGATTCTGGTCGGACAATTGATCGCGTCTGCGGGCAAGAATGTTCTCGGGATTCAACCTCTCGAGGACGAATACCGGACCATCATGCCGATGCTTTTTGCCACGGGCGTTCTTCTCTTCGCACTTTCCGTTGTCGTCCATTACCTCATTCTCGCGTTTGAAGAATCGCGGGATGTTGAGAAGAAAGCCCTTACTTTAGAAATTCTTGCCCGCGAGTCCGAGTTGAAGGCTTTGCGTGCACAGATCAACCCACACTTTTTGTTCAACAGTTTGAACGCCATTAGTGCTCTCACAACATCAGATCCCGGCGGCGCGCGGGCAATGACTCTCCGGCTGGCGAGTTTCTTCCGCGAAACACTGAAGCTCGGCTCACTCTCAACCATAACGGTAGAGCAAGAACTACAGCTACTCGATGATTTTCTCGCAGTGGAAAAGGTCCGTTTTGGACGCCGACTGCAGTTTCACCGGAATGTCGAGGACGATGCTCGGGAATGTCTCCTTCCTGCCCTGATCCTGCAACCTATATTAGAGAACGCGATCAAACACGGCATTGTCGGATTAATTGATGGTGGAACGATCTCGCTCAAGATCGAAAAGCGGCAGGAGGGTTTACATGTTGCCGTCGAGAATCCTTTTGACACGGAGAACTTGCGAACACAGGGCACCAAAGTAGGTCTCGCGAATGTGCGAGGCAGGCTCACGGCACTCTATGGGCTTGGCGCACGCCTCGATACTCAAGTAAATGGTGAGACGTTTCTCGTCGAGTTGCTCGTCCCACAAACGAAAACCGATGACATCCAACACTGACCAACCGATACGACGACTGCGGGCAATGATTATTGACGATGAAGACCTTGCTCGGTCGATTCTACGGGAGTATCTCGCCGCCCATGATGATGTGGAGGTCATCGCGGAATGTGCCAATGGCTTCGAAGCGGTGAAGGGAGTCGCGGAACTACATCCGGATCTTCTGTTTCTTGATATCCAGATGCCCAAGCTCAATGGGTTTGAAGTCGTTGACCTGATTCATGAGGATATCGCGGTGGTGTTTGTGACTGCTTTTGATGAATACGCTCTCAAAGCGTTTGAGATTCATGCTGCGGACTATTTGTTGAAGCCATTCAGCACAGACCGTCTCGCCCTTGCCCTCCAGCACGCAAAAGACCAGCTTTCCAGAGGAACCACAAAAGGAACAAAAAAGCTTGCAGAGGAATCCCTTGTGCATGGCGGTCCTGTCGACAGGCTCGTCATCAGGGATGGATCCCGGGTGGATATTGTTCCCGTCGATCGGGTGGAGTACATCGAAGCACAAGATGACTACGTGAGAGTGGTTTCAGAAGGGAAGAAACTCTTTAAGAAAACAACGATGAATACAATTGAGACAATGCTCGACTCACGACGCTTCGTTCGTATTCATCGTTCCTATCTCCTTAATATCGATCAACTCGAAAAGCTTGAACTCTATGGAAAGGAAAATCGCCTTGCGATTCTGAAGAACGGAGCCCGTCTTGCAGTCAGCAGAAGAGGGTATGGTCGTCTGAAAGAACTGCTATAACCCCCCGAAGTGGAACCTCAACTCCCCCGATAAGTGGAATAGCCGAAGGGGCTGATGAGAAGTGGGATATGATAATGGCTCCCTGCCTCGGTAATGGTGAAGGTAATATCGATGAAGGGATAGAGAGATGATTGGCCGCGCTTAGAGAAATAGTCGTCGGTGAAGAAACGCAGACGATAGGAACCTTCGGTCAATTCAACATTTTCAGGCAAGAGATCGAGGATTCTTCCCTCCTTGTTTGTCGCTCCGCGACCCAGCTCTTTCCACTCCGAAGAATAATTTTCTCGTTCGAGAACCACGGTCACGCCATCGGCAGGGATTCCTCGGGTAGTGTCGAGCACATGTGTTGTGATGGGGCTTTTCATCAATCTCCTTCCGCGCGGAGTAGTCTAATCAAAATGGACACAATCCGCAACGCTATCGATTCACCCGTCGATTACGCAGGATTTTCACAAAAGACCGCGTCCGAATTTCGTCGACGGAAAGGCCAGTGACCGTTGCCTCCTCTTCGGTGATTGCCTTGCAGTTGATTCCCCTGAGAAAAAAATTGAGGAGCCCTTGCCCGGTTGCAGCATCATCAAAAATGTCGCCAACGAGAGATGCCTGCGCAGCCTTTTCCATGAAGCTTTTCAACCGGTATGCTGCAGCATCGAGACCGCTGAGGAAAAAAGAATAGACTGCTGCATAGCGAATCGGGAGTTGAGCCGGATGTAAATCCCATCCCTGATAGAAACCGTTCTGCAGAGAATGTTGAATGTCATCAAACCCCATTCTCCAGGCGCGCTGAACGACGACACGGTTTTCTTTCTTTTCACGCGCGCTTAACCGGTGACCTTTGGCCGCGCGGTATGGACCGACAGGCATAATATTCGTTGCCCCATCAGATAAAGTAATACCTGTGCCCGCAAAAGCGACGACCATCATGTGTCGAGCAAAATCACATGCTGGATGCCCCATTGTCTGGTAGGCCGCCGTAATGTTCGTGGAAGCAGTATAGTCATAGACCCCGAAATGAGCTGCAATGCATCGGCCTCCAGATGCCTTCACGAACAACGGTAATGCTGAGCTCCCACCAGTCGTGATAATGGATTGGGGAGTCTCAACCATGATCTCCAGCTTTAGAGTTCCTTCTGGAAGCCGATGGTGTATTTCAATTGCGGCAAAGAGTGCGACCAGCGCTTCGACGTGCATGCTGGAAGTGACTTTAGGAAGCGTAACAACAAATCCGTCCGGCAAAGATCCACGCGTTGCACTGAGGAGAGTCGAAAGAAAGATATCCAATGTTCGGATGCTTCGCGCTTTCACATCTTCTGTGAAGGGTTTGATGCGAATGCCGATGAAAGGGGGGAGACTCTTCCGCTCCATTCCACGTGCGACTTCCTCCGCGGTCAAGGCTGCGTGATGATCCTCCTCGGTGTCGGGCCGGTTGCCATACCCATCCTCAAAGTCAATCCGGTAATCCTCAACCGGTTCGTTCGTGAGTTTCTCGATCACTCTATTATAGACTGTATTTGCCAGCCACGCAGACGGCATGTGAGTCTTCACGTTTTGCGGATTTTTCTTCAGCCGTTTTTCCAAGGAGGATATTCGCTGTGCAGTCTTCGGTAGTGTGGAAGAACCCTGAAGGCCAATCGCCTGCGCAAAAGTGACGAAGTGCGGCGCTTCGGCCTTCATTGCATTCAACGCTGCGGTTCCCAGTTTTTGCGCGGAGTCTGCTTTGAATATCTGCGCGCCCCCGTACACTGTGTGCACCGGTTGACGGTGGAAAGAATCACCCGGATAATGTCGGAGCAATTCTGCGTTTGCATCCCGCAGCCTATTAATAACCTGATTCGTTTGATCAATGCCGAGTGATGTTTTAATGGATGAGGACAATAGAACTCCTGAGTTGGTGTTCCGGTTTATGGTGGTGTGAAAAGTTTCTGAAGCCGCAAACGAGTTATCTTGGTCTGTTCGCCCGAGGCAATCGCAAGCTCACGTCCCGGCGTATTGAGGATTCGTTGACGAATGTCTGCGTGCATTTCCTCGGCTGTTCTTCCCGTTGCACAAACAATGTAAATATATCCAAAAGTCCTTTTATACTCTTCGTTCAACCGCACTAATTCATCGAGGATGCCCCGGGAAGCGTCCCTCATACCGGATTGCTCCGCCGTTGCCCAAATTTGAGTGGAGGAAAATCCTTTTTCCAACTCTGCGACGTCCCCGATGCGCGGATGATGACGAAAAGCTTCTCTCCAATCATCTTCTGACAGTAGTTTCGACGCACTTTCCGAAGCGCCAAGGAGATGTTGCAGCGATCGAAACGGGCGCTGCTGCATCATTTCCGTTACCCATCGACGTGAGCCACAGCAGCGCTCCAGCTCTCTCGCTGCCGCAGATTCAGCAAGAGCATTGAATTCATCAATGGACATGAGACGATATGTCCCCCCAGATCCGCAATCGGCTCACGCCACCATCGGGAAAGATATTGAGTTTGATGTGTGTACAAGATGGGGAAGGTTGAAGCTCTTTCTCGAAGAGATGGGCGAAGTTGCCCTTAAGACGAGTCTCTGGAAGGAGCAGCCTCCATTGGCCTTCGTGCCAGTTCAATGCTGAGATGGAATCCGCCGAACACACTTCCAGTGAACATCGATCGGGATAATTCCCTTTGAAATGAGTCGTGTCCACTTCAACTTTTCGGACGGACACCTCCCGACCGAGTTGTATGATTACCCAATCATGTCCCGGTCCACGTTTCCGTCGCGTTTCCCACCCATCTGCCATTGACCTGGATTGTCCAGGCATGATCAAATTCTCCGCTTGACTGAAGAACATATCGCTGCATGCGACGACCGTTCCTCCGTTCGTTATCAGGGCAAGGTCGGCAAGGTCACCCGATTTCATGCTGTCCCATTGTGGTGAGATTTTGCAAAACACACGAAAACGAGCGACTCCACCATCAGGAAAGATATTCAGACGCACGTGAGACCAAGGCTCGCCGCTGGACACGCTGAGAAGGTTGTGCGAACCGGGCCGAAGCCAGGAAAAAGGAACGACGGTATGCCAAAGGAAGTTCTCTGACTGGAGATCGCTGCCAGAGGCAGCGGTCGGGGCAACGCATGCCTCGATCGAGGCATAGGCAGGATTGTTCCCTAAGAAGTGATTCGTGTCGACGTCAACTATTCTGATGATACCGGCTGCGCCGAGCTTGATGATACACCAATCGTGACCAGTGCCTCGCTTTCTTCTGGACTCCCATCCATCCATCCACTTACCTCGGTCGGTATACTTGTCCGGAATGAAGATTCCCCTCCCGGGTTTGATCATGTTTTCCTTTTCCGCGAAAAACTCATCGCTTGCGGCAAGCGCAATTCCGCCAAGTCGTTCTGCGGCAAGGTCAACCAAACCAGGGAAGGCGAGTTCATCGTTTACATCATGTGTCATGTTATGCCGTTATCATTTTTTTCTTTGCATTGAAAGTTGTTTTGAAAGGCTCCTAAATCAGATTCCCTCGCCGGGGCTTTTTGAAGTCGCCATTCTCGTAAACAGCCCTTCCACGCAGGTAGGTGGCGCGAATTTTTCCCCGAAGCAATCTTCCCTCGTACGGGGTTACCTTGTGACGGTGCAAAATGTTTGCAGAAGAAACAAGAGTCTCTCCGTCAGGATCAAACACAACCAGATCCGCATCCATCCCGGGCGCAATGGACCCCTTCTTTGTGTTGATGTTTGCCAGCTCTGCCGGTCGCCTGCTCATCCAATCAGCGATATTACCCAGGGTAGCCCCGCGATGGACGGCCTCGGTCCAGACAACAGGCAATCCGAATTGAAGCGAGGAGATTCCTCCCCAAGCACGGGCAAAGTCACCCTCGGCAAGAAATTTCATGGAAGGAGGGGATGGTGAATGATCGGAGACAACGAGGTCGATCGTACCATCAAGTAAACCTGTCCAGAGTGCCTCCTTATGTTCCCGCGATCGAATCGGCGGCGCACATTTGAAACGAGTATCGCCATCAGGAACGTCCTCCTCCGAGAAGAAAAGATAATGCGGACAGGTTTCAACTGTTACCGGTAGTCCGGCCTTTCTTGCCTCCCGAAGTATTGGAAGCGACTCCAGGGCGGAGAGGTGTACAATATGAATTGGTGAACGGAATTCTTTGCATAACGAGAGAAGAACTTTGATTGCGTCGGTTTCCCAATCCGGAGGGCGTGAACGGACATATTCATTGTAGATCCGCGGATCTGAAATTTCTCTACCCGTCGAAGAAGCGAGCTCTGCATGTACCAAAAGAGGAAGTCGGGTCTTTCGAAGAACCAGCAGTGCCTGACGCAACTCCTTTTCCCTTACGAGCGGGAATTCCTCTATTCCCGAGTGAACAAGAAACGCCTTGGCACCGCGGATTCCCCGGGAAGCAAGACTGGCCAGCTCGGCATGATTTCCTGGAACGACGCCAGCGTAGAATCCACAATCCACCCAGAGCTTACCCCTGGACGCAAGTTGTTTTGCGTGGAGCGCCTCCACTGTTGTTGTGACAGGGGAACTATTCAGCGGCATGTCGATAATTGTCGTGATCCCTCCCGCAGCTGCGGCCATTGTTGCATAAGAGAATCCCTCCCAGGCAGTTCGACCGGGTTCATTCACATGGACGTGTGTATCAACCAGTCCTGGAAGAATGGCATGGGTACCATAGTCAATATGGTGAACTCCGCGGGGTAGATCGTTCATCGATCCCAGAGAATGAATACGATCATTCTCGAGAACAACCACGCCGTCTACTGTTCCGGTGGGAGTAATAATACGAGTGCTTGAGAGAGCGACGAGGTTCATTCGATTCAGCCATGCGAAAAGCAACCATCGCTATGGTACGACTATGCACCGAAAGAAACAAAAGAGAAGGCAATGAGTAGCTACAATGGGCCGGCGTGCCGGCCCTTATTACTCATTCAACAACATCTCACTTGACCCGGGAATAGGTGATCTCCGCGGCTTTGTAGTTGCGGTCACCGGTTGTTCCCATGTCATACATCTCGAACACCTGGGTACCCTTATCGATAATGCGCGTAACGTATTTCACATTCCTTTTCCGCTCCCCTGTGGCGGGGTCGTCCATTAAGCCAGTGTGCGTAATCACCTTCCCGGATTTGTCGGCCGTTCCTTCCGCTGTGTACACCGCAGTTCCAGTATCGTCAATCCAGGACATTACATATTTCTTCTTGAAATTGTCATAGCCCATAATCCAAATACCGTGGAACGGCTGGCGAAATTTTAAGGGCCGCGAAATTCTCGATCAAATGGCGAAAAAACCAGAGAAGTATGACGCTGAGTTGATTCGTCGGATGCTTGGCGGTGCTGCATCAGCAAAGCCGGACGGAGTGGAAAAACAGCTTCCCGTTTCCGAACTCAAGGAAGGGATGCTGCTGCTCGAGAGTGTCATGACTCCCTCAGGCCAAATGCTCCTGAAGGGCCCGTCGACTTTGAATAAGCTTCATTGAGCATTCTCACGCTGTGGCACGCAACGGACCCCATTGAAGGCCTGGTGCGGGTGAAAGTTCCCGCGTAGCACGAGGTGGAGATGTGCGCTGTATTGCTCGATACTTCAGTGGTGTCGTCAAACTGTTGCACCCTTCCTTGAAAATGGGTTTATTAAACCGCGATTAAAATCCCCTGTGACACCGCGCTTCACGCTCGCAGCATGTTATTCCGTGAAATTGATGAAGATGAACTACAGTACCATAGTCGTGGCAAAGAACAATGCCATCGGACGAATCACTTTTCACCGCCCGCATCGATTAAATGCTGTTACCCCAGAATTGTATGATGAGGTTGAATCAGCAATAACCGCATTTGAGCATGATCAGGACGTTCGTGTTGTCGTAATTACGGGAGAGGGAAGGGCGTTTTGTGTCGGGGCAGATCTGAAAGAACATGCATCGCAGAACCGATCCGACGAAGAAAAACGCGCGTATGCAATGGCAGAACAAACTGTCTGTGGCAGAGTTCTGCACTCACCGAAGCTCTTCATTGCAGCTGTGAACGGGTATGCACTCGGCGCAGGTGCTGAGATGGCGGTCGCGTGTGACTTCGTGATTATGAAACACTCGGCAGAAATCGGTTTCCCGGAAGTGAGTATTGGAACGTATCTCGGAGGCGGGGTGACGTCGCTGCTTCCGTCGCTCGTTGGACTTGCGAAGGCGAAGGACCTGATCATAAGAGGAAGACGTCTCAACGGTGTTGAAGCGAAGAATATCGGCCTCGTGTTTGACTCTGTTCCGGACGAGCAATTTGATAGCGCGGTGGAAAAACTCGCCGTGCAGCTTGCAGCGAAAGCACCTATCCCGGCTTCGATCGCAAAACAGCATCTCCTTGAACATCGCGGGGAGAAACTCCAGAAAGTGATGGAAAAAGAGGTCGATGGCCTGCTCCGAAGCTTTGCCTCCGAAGATTG
>QKGJ01000122.1 GCA_003251275.1 Ignavibacteria bacterium | reverse complement strand
CTCTTCAAGATAGCTTCACGATCGCCAGTATTACCTGGAATATAGGCTCCGCACGATATGATACTGTCTATATGTCACCAAAAACAGAAAACCCGAAGAGATGGGGATTGCGAATTATTGAACGGGATATGGGCACAGGCGTTCGTGGGAAAGAACTTACGTTAATTCTCCCCGAACATTACAAGCTTGGGCAGAACTATCCCAATCCGTTCAACCCGACAACCACCATCACGTACACGTTGCCCGTTGCAACAAAGATCTCGCTGAAGATCTATGACGTACTTGGGAAAGAGGTAAAAACTCTGATTAACGGTGAGTTGAAGGAACCCGGAGAAGCGGCGATTACCTGGAATGGAACCAATAACCAGGGAGTGCAGGTGGTCAGCGGAACATATTTCTACACTCTGACCTTTGGGAATTTCTCGAAGACAAATAAGATGATGTTGCTTCGATAATCCCTCGAACGCAAGTCTGACTTCAAAAGGCCGCCCGGTGGGCGGCCTTTTTTGTTGAATCATCATTATCGAAGACTAGGAGAGTCGTCTCGATTATGGTGCTTCTGCTGGCAGAAGGTGGTCTCTTCCAAACATCAAACAAATCCCAAAGTCCAATCCCAAAAACAAAAAACCCCGGCAAAATAATCACCAGGGTTGTTTTGCTTAAGAAGTTGTTGAATCAGTTCATTCCAATACTCAACGTCAGGTACTGTACGTTCTCCAGCCGTCCGTAATCCGCGAATCCATAATCGAGTTTGACCGTGAAGCTGTTGACAATGCCGTAATGGACTCCGACTCCCCATGTGAGCCCTTGCTCGGTATCGCGTAAGAACAATGCCTTGTATCCGATTCGTCCGAAGAGAATTTCCCTCCACGCAAACTCCGCTCCCATGTTGAGATGTTCCGTGTTATCATTGGGATTCGCTGCGTCCACTGCAGTCGTCCATCGAAAATCTTCGGAAAGATGAAGTTCGTAGGCGACACCGAAAATCAGGGAAAGAGGGAGTTCATACTCCTCAGCCTTCAAATCTGCCGGGACGTTGTTCGGTCCGCTGCCAACATTGTTATTCGGATCGACATTCACCGCAAGATCGCGTCCTGATAGCTGCATCGTGGTGCCGAAGTTTGCGATCGTGGCGCCGAGTGAAAGCCCGGGAATTTCGGTGAGATACATAGTTCCGACGTCGAAGGCGAATCCTGTTGCGCTTTCATTCCAGATTCGTTCACGGATGAATTTCGCGTTCACACCCAGGGAAAACCTGTCGGTCAGGTTTCTTGCATACGTTAAGCCAATCGCAATCGATCCCGCATCCCAACGGCGGCCGTCTCCTTCAGGCGCGTTCACTGTTCTCACAATGTCTTCCGGGACGGCAAGGGAAACAAAAGAGAGTCCTACCGTACCGAAATCCCCAAGGTGCATCATCCCTGCTGCGTAGTCGTAGGACACATCGGCGAGCCACTCGGCGTGGTTGAACATCAGTTCACTCCCGACGTTCATGCGTGGAAGTGCAGCAGGGTTCCAATACAGAGCGGAGACGTCTCCCAGAACCGCGGCTTGTGCATTGCCCATTCCGATCGCACGCGCACCGACACCAATCTTGAGAAACTGGGCGGCGGTGGTTCCCACCTTTGCAGTGCTGCGAGTTAGCTGCGCCTCGACGGGGTGTGACGCGAGCGCGAGGAGCAAAATGCTCGCAATAACGATGATCCTCAATTGACTATTGTGAAATCTCATGCAACCTCCGTGGTCAAATAACTCAGACAGTTCATTATTTTATCAACGCGAAGCGTCCAATTTTTTCTCCCACCCCGGGGACATCTACATGATAGATGTACACACCGTAGGCGAGTCGCTGGCCTTCATACGAAAGAATGTTCCATTCCGCAAAACTATTCGTATCGTCCTTCACGATGGTATCGATCAATTCTCCGACCAGGGTGTAAATACGTATTGTGCATTGCGGAGGAAGGTTTCTGAATTGCAGGTTGAGATCTCCTCGGTTGTTCACTGTCGTTCCGGGTGTCTCCAGTGCACTAAAGGCAACAAAAGGATTAGGTACCACATAGATATCCTTCAGTTTATCCCTAGCCGCCGCGACATCGAACTTCGCAGCAATCGATGTAAAGGAATACCGGTCGCTGGTTGTAAAAGGCTTGGAGGTCTTTGCCTCATAGATAGCTCCTGTCGGCGGGTACACCACCGCAAGCGACGTATCGGCCGGTCGGTAGAAAGTGATAGCATACATCAGTGCGTTCGGTGGTGGTGAGAAGCGTGTTGGAGTCAAGAATGCGAGTTCCTTTCCAGGCTTCCATATCTTTTGTGTGATTGTATTGTTCACCACTACGCGTAGTTTGGATGTATCGGATATGTTGACGATGCGGAAGGGTGTTACGACTTTCCGCTGCAACGTTTGATCAAGAAGTGTGTCTCCAGGGAATAGCCAGTTTCCCGCGCTGTCCACTGCAGTGTCGTTCCAGATAATCTGCACGTCAATAGGTGCTAATCGGAACGGAAGGGTGGGAAATGCAAGCGACTTGTGGTGTTTTGATACAAGGTTTGTTCCTCCTCCGCCAATGAAGCCGCTGTTAGAGGAATCGATTGCAAGTGATTTATTCTCTACAAATACCCTTAGTCCGTCAAACACCGCATTATCGTCTTCGTTGGAGAAGCGATCGCTCTGAAAAACCGCGTTGTATTGATATGTAATATTCAGCTTGGTTCCTGGTGGCAAAGACCCGGGAGAAGACCCTCGTAGCCTTCCTTGCTGAACATCAACGAAGTATCTACCCGGGTCGATGATTTGTCCTCCGTCATCACGGATGGTAATTGTTCCGTCGATTAGATTCTTTCGCGACAACGATACAAACAGGGTGTCGCGAGCTAGAGCGCTTTCTGCAAAGGGAGTTTGTGGTATAATATTGTATACCAATGCGCTGTCTGGTGTGACAAAATCGACATCATACTTTGCGCCATCGAGAACAGAAAGATCATCAAGCACCAGCACGAACACGCTCCCTGTAGCATCTCCTGCGTCGTGTGTTGCAAGGAAGTTGTTGCTGACCCCGGCTGGAGAGGTGCCAGAAGGGAGTGGGCCTGGTTTGACCGTCACTGTGTTAGCATCAAACTCAAATTCTTTTGTGATTGGGTCCTGGATGATGGAGATCTGTGATTCTGTTGGTGGCAGTTCCACACCCAGTGTATCGTATCCGTGATCGTACGATGCAACTGCATAATAGTAAGTCTTGCCATTAACAACGTTAAAGTCACGGTAGTTGTGCACGAGACCCGTGTTGTTCCCGACGTCGTACTTTACTCCTCTACCTGCGTACTCAACCGGATGGAGACCGGACCACTGGTTGACGAGATCGAACTGCGCTTTGATCCCATTCTGAGTGTACGGCTTGCCAAGGAACGGCGTACCATTGGCATCAGTAATGGAAAACACGTCGGCGAAAGTGTAGTCTTCACTTCGGTAGATCTTATATCCCTCGAAGTCGTTCTCTCCGGTTAGCGGATCGACTGCATTCTCTGAGACATTATCCCAATAGAGCGTAACATAGCCGTCACCCGGAACAGCGGTCACGTTCGGTTTCGGAGGCGGCTGCGCAAACTGGTAATTTGCCTCCAATACCCGCTGGGACGTTTCCGCGTTGAGGATCAGATCCTGCAAATCGTTTCCCATAAGGAGAGCAATTGAAAACCTTTGCGTTTCGCCCGGACCGAGTGTAAACGGGCCTGAACCATACAGGAACACGTTATCGCCTGGGTTTTGGAGAAGTGTTTGATCTGCGTTGATGGAATCGGAAGCGAGCAATTGCCAGAACAACACATCGTTCTTGGGGACGTTGGGGAGAGAGTTGGTGTATTGTAGGACATTGAAACTCGTCAGACCTATCTGATCGGACTCGTTGACGTCCCGGATTCCGAAATTCGGCTCCGCGACAAGATTGCCGTTTGCATCGAAGCCGATATCGGGCCTACCGTTTCCCTCGCCAAAGTCGCCGGTGCCGGGAAGTCCATCGATCCCAACATCATTTTTCTCAAGGGACCAATTACCATTTTCGTCACCTGACCATCGTGGCTTTGGAGTTCCATATAATCTTCGGTACTTTGCGGTGTCCGCAATGCCTGTTGTCAGTGGAACACTCGATCCATCGATAAAGAACCCAGCGTCGTTGAATGGACTTTCATCGATGATACCGTCATCATCATTGTCAATTCCGTCAATCGAGTTCGAGGGGGATTCGAGAAACTTGAATCCAAAGTGCCCGGTTGGCAAGCCTCCCTGACCTACGCCATCCTGGTCGAACGCATACACCATGCTTCGTGCGCGCTGGGGAAAAGGATCGGCTAATGGCCCTGAAGGTGGAATAAAGAATGCGCGGTCATCGCCGAAGTCGGAGCATCCCCCGACATGAGGGTCGCCATACATCCCGAAGTAGACTTTGTTAATCGTGTACGCGCTTCGATTCGTTACGCGGTACACCAGGAAGATGATGTCTTCAGCAAGCGGATTGTTGAATTGGAAGAATCGGCATTCTAGATCAAGTCCGAGTCCGCGCTTGGTCGAGTCATTTGGAAACGGATAATACTCGTATTTTGCGTTCGTGTAGTCGTCTGCAACAAAGTAGACTTCCTCGTCCGGCGATGTTGCGTCGTTGCCGAGGAATGCGGGCCATACGTAGCGACCGAGTATCGGGTTGTAAAACGATTCAGGCCAGCTATGTGGTTTGCGGGTCAGATCGCCCTGAACGTCCTTGCGATGGCTCCACGCTGCGATATCGGGCTGCGATGGGTCGGCAAACCCTGATTTTGGCAACCATCCCCACTTGATAGATCCATCCGGTGCATACCCTCCCTGGTTTGGAAGCCACATACCATCATCGAGAATGCGGACGGTATCCCCGTTTCCCTTGATAACCTCTCCAGCAACGAGAGGCGTGAACTCAAAGCCATACCCAAGCCTGTTCCAAACGAGATCTGCAACCTGACAGAGGGTGTTCGGTCGTGTGATGTTTCCATAATTGTACACAACAGTGGAGATCTTGTTGCCGTTCATGATCAGGCTCTTGATGTCCAGCGGACTTCCATCGGTCTTTCTGAACTGCCGCGCGTTATTCTCCAGGAAGTCAACAACCTGCTGCATTTCCTCTGGCGAAGCGGTCTTTGGATCGAATGTTTCCCAATTAATCTCCTGGCCGTATGCACTGCCCCACATGAAGATGATCGACAGCAGGATAGGGTAAATAGTATTTCGCATATTCAATGTCCTTACAAGTAAAAGTCGTTAAAACAGAATTGAAGCACCAAAGCGGACCAACCGCGGTGAACTCACATTCCCCGGGCGCGCATAGTAGTCTGACAAAGCACGTTGAGGAATCAAGCCAATGTCACCGCGTCGAATTCGGTTCGAGAGATTGCTGAACGATGTTGTGCTTATATTGTACAAAGCTCTTCCTGAACTCGCGTAAACGAAGAGCTCATTTTCGGTATCGAAGAGGTTGTCAACTTGGACATAAATCGAGAATGAGATCGTTTCGAGGGGAAAGAACTTCTCAATTTTCAAATCAACATTCCACTGTATCGGCTGGCGGTCGCTGTTCTGGGTGAACGTAATTGGAACGACGTTCGAGGGGAACGCGGGGGTGTACGGTGTCCCCGTTCGAAAATATCCTATAATGCTTGCAGACCAATCGTTTGGCTGGCTGAAAACCAGGGTCGTGGTAATCGTATGGCTGCGATCGAAATCCAGAGGAACGAGAAATGTCTCGGTTTGCTTGCCGCTCTGCTCACTCAAGAAGAGGTCAGCCTCTGGCTCGGTTCTGTTTCCGTCTGCAATTTGAAACGTATAATCGATCGTGCCGGAGAAAAACTCACCCGGTGCTCTCCGTTTGAGGAGTGAAATACTGACGCCACGTGTATTGGCAAAAGAAAGATTCGTCAAGACCCGATAAGAACGATCTCCACGCTCGCCCGCAATGATCCGCTGGGTGAAAATGTAATCGCGTACGTTTTTGTAATAGCCTGTCAGCTCAACTTTCAGATCCTGGGTGAGTCCCTGCTGTAAGCCCAACTCATACTGAATGTTCCGCTGGGGGTCTACGTTTGGATTACCGAATGTTGGTTCGCCACGCACTGCTCTGAAAAATGGATTCCGATAGAGGCTGGAAAGATTGCCGATCTGATAGAAATGGCCGTAGGAAAACCGAATGGTGCCCTGGTCGGTGATTGGATATGAGATGCTGATTCTTGGGCTGAACATGTGTTTCGGCTTTGCTATAACGAGGCCGGCATCATAGAACAGCTTGTCGCCGAACGCCAATTCCTGGCTCACCGTGGGATTGTACTTTGCGTCCGGTTTGAAGTATTCGTAACGAAGACCCACATTCAAAATCATGGAACGAAATAGCTCGATCTTATCCTGGATGTAACCGGCAAGTTGTATCGGCTTACGCGTGTAAAAGGTGTAACCGCCATCGACAGTCGGAATTGTTGGCACAAAGATCATTCCCGAGAGAATGCGTTCGAATGTCGGTTCGAGAAGAGGAGAGGCAGGGTTGACGAATTGCAGTGTGTATGATTCAATGGAAACTTTGTGGAATCGTGCCTCCGCACCAAATTTCAATTCATGCTGTGGAAGTACCTGACTGACAACATCAACCTTCCCGGACCATGTCTCGGTTTTCCGAGAGAAGCGATCCAGGTCGACTCCTCCCGTCAGGTATGAGGTGTTATCGAGACTCCTGAGATAGATGCTCGGCAGGTATCGTGAGTCATCGAAGTTGTCATACGCCTGTTCTGTCGCCTTATCGCTAACAAATGATCCCTTCACTGTGTAAAACGTCTTTTCAGAAATAGTATGTGTCCAGTCAATAGAGTGGATAATCGATTTCCCCTTGACGAGCGCACGTCCATCGGGCTTGAACTGTGTGTTGAAGATACTGGAGTTCCCGTCGTCTACGGGCCTTTCGCTTCTGTCCGTGACGATCTCGTATTTGAGTTTGGTTGTAGGAGTCAACCGCACACTCAGGTTTCCCTGGATGTTGTAGGATTTCCTCCAGTTCATTGCAACTGGCCTCGGTGGCGGTGCGTCGGTCCATGGATGGTATGAAACAGGAGGCCCTAAGAGGTCGGTTGTGCCATGAATCGTTGGCCCGAAATAATATGGGTCGGTGGAAAGTCCTCTGCGGGGGTCGCCAACCGGAAATTCGTTTCTCGGGATGTATGTATCCGTTGTCCTATACAGCCGTTGACCATAAATGCTTCCCCCAAACCAATCGTAAACGGCAGAACCATAAAACGAAACATTCGGAAGAAGCGGTCCCCCGAAGGAGACTTCCGAACGGTACACGTTATTGAATTCCTGATCATTAATATTGTAAAAGAGTTCATCCCGTGAGCTTACGTGATCTCCTGTGAGATGACGGAAACTTCCTGTCCATGAACCTCCTCCCTCCTTGGTTACATAGTTCACAATTCCGCTTAGCGCGCTTCCATACTCGGCATTGAACGTTCCGACCGAAAGCGAGACTTCCTGGACAGCATTCGTTGCAAGTGACACTGAACGTGAGTTATTGTATGGATTGTTGATGGCGAGTCCGTTGAGAGTATAGCCGACCTCGTTGCCGTAGCCACCGCGGACGTGAATCG
>QKGJ01000203.1 GCA_003251275.1 Ignavibacteria bacterium | reverse complement strand
CGAGGGATCATCCTGATCTCATATATCTCCCTTGCGTGACTTGCCAGAGTCCGGAGGAGCTTGTAGTCATAGTAGTCAAGAGCGTCCGTTGCAGTCGGACCGACGAACGTATAGCCAAGGAATTCAATTTCATCGTCGTTGAAGTTGAGGATCCGCCCAACGGAAGCAAAGTTGAAGGCGGACTCAACATTTTCGGTCTGTCGCTTTTGAATGATGATTTCACGGAGCGTATCTCCCTTGTGCCAGTAGCCTCTTGTAAACGACTCCGTTATGGATGCAATGGAAGTATCGCGCATTAACACCTGACGTGTGAATGCGTCCATTTCAAACGACGAAAGCTTGTCGATCCACTTCTTCTTGTTCCCAATGGCGCGACGGATAATCTCGATCGCAGGATCTTCCGAGCTTACTACGACTTCTGGAAGGCGAATTGCAGAAGGCGTCAGCTCTGCATTCCGAATAACATCGCTTGTGAGATCGAGAGAAGCCGTGTCGGCAATATAGCCAATGTAGCTATAGATGACAGTGTATCGTCCGCGCGGAAGAATAAGCCTGTACAGTCCGTCGTTGTTTGCCACCGTCCCCCGCGAGGTATTCACCACACGCACGATTGCAGCGGGGAGAAAATTTCCGGATTGGACGTCGGATACTGCGCCAGTGAGCACAGCGTTTTCCTGCGCCATCGCAAAAGAATGAAAAGTAAAGATTGCAATGAGAAAGGATTTCATCTTGGTTGAAGAACGAGATGGGCGAACAGAAGTTTCACTTAAGATAGAAATTCCGGGGAGGAATGCGAGGGGATCCAGGTAATGGCCATAGGCGGGAACATCATTGACCGGCTTGATGAATCAAGCCCCGACAGGAGGAGATGATAGACGGCATCTGTTACGCGTTCACATTTCCCAATGCGCTTGACATTCCCTCTGCCCGGTGCTACCTTAACCCCGCTTTCATCTCTCACTTCCATATAATTCAGACTATGAACTCAGAAATGATCATCGGACTCACTGCCGCCACCCTCACAACAGTTGCTTACATTCCGCAAGCGATCAAGATCATCAGAACGAAACATACCAAAGATCTCTCGCTCATAATGTACATCGTTCTGACCGTCGGAATAATTCTTTGGTTGGTGTACGGGGTAATGTTATCGAGTCTCCCTATCATTCTTGCGAACATAGTAACTGTGACTCTCACAGCGATCATTTTAGCGCTGAAGATCAAGTACAGGTGATATCAAGCCCGTGGTGATGTTCGTGGGTAACACCTGGCTACTGCCTCACTCGTGTCCCACGTCCCTTGCGCCAGACAGGGATAGCCAGCAGCATGGAGAAAACCCGTCAGCTATGCTTCTACTCGCGGCAATAATAAGGTGATGATCGGGCCGGATGCATGGTTGGGGCACACTCTTGTTAACAGTTGAAGCACATGTTCACTGATGGCTTTGAGCAGCAACAACAACGTAGCAATTGATCCCTTTGGATCGATTTCCCAACATCAACAATGATCGAGTTTGAATTGAGTGTTTCTTACTTCACATACACCGTCTTCCTGTTCACAAACTCCATTATCCCATCCCGGGCAAGTTCTCGTCCGTACCCTGAGCGCTTCGTCCCGCCAAAGGGCAACCTGGGGTCTGACTTCACGAGTTCGTTGATGAAGTAGGCGCCATCGCTAACCCTTCCGGCAAGAGCGGCAGCTCTGTCGACATTTGTGGTACACACTGTAACACCAAGGCCGAATGTGGATTTTTCCGACAAAGCGAACGCTTCGTCTTCATCTCTTGCCCTGATCATTGCTGCAAGAGGACCAAAGGTTTCTTCGTCGAACGCAGGCATTCCCGGCCGCACTTCACCAAGTACTGTTGGCTCATGATAGCAACCCTGTTGGTTGCCGCCAATCAATAGTTGTGCGCCGTGCTCCACCGACTTCCTGATTTGCTGTTGAAGCTCGTCTGCCAGATCAATTCTTGCAAGAGGCCCGACATGCGTCGCATCGTCCATCGGGTCACCAGACTTCAGCTTGCTCACGCCTTCTTTGAATCTGGAAACAAACTTATCATATACTTCTCCCACCAGAATGAAGCGCTTTGCAGCAATGCAACTTTGTCCGCAGTTGAGCATGCGGGCTGTAAGAGCAGTTTGAACGGACTTGTCGAGATCAGCATCCTCCCAAACGATGAAGGCATTGTTTCCACCCAACTCCATCAGTGATTTCTTGAGATGCCTTCCTGCGATCTCTGCTATCGACATACCCGCCCTTTCACTTCCCGTGAGGGTCACTGCCTTGATCGCATCATGCGCAATAACGGTTTCTGTCTTGTCGTGGCTCATGACAAGATTCTGAAAAACTCCATCCGGAAATCCTGCCTTCTGAAACACACTCTCGATCTGTGAAGCGCATCCGAGAACATTGGAGGCGTGCTTCAAAATGCCGACATTTCCGGCCGTCAACGTTGGCGCGGCGAAGCGGAGCACCTGCCAGAACGGAAAATTCCATGGCATGATCGCGAGTACGCCGCCAATCGGGTCGTGACGCACAAAGCTGTTTTGCGCATCCGTCTTGATGACCTCATCGGCAAGGAATTCAACTGCGTGCTGGGCGTAGTAATCACAAACCCATGCGCACTTGTTCACTTCGCCCCGCGATTCGGTGATGGGTTTCCCCATCTCCAGCGTGATCATCCGCGCATATTCTTCAACATTATCCCGGAGTACCTGTCCGGCCCTTGCCATAAGTTGAGCGCGCTTCTCCACCGGGACCTTGCGCCATTGCTCAAAGGCTGTCTTCGTTCTTGTGAGTGTGGCAAGAACTTCCGCTTCCGTTTGTTCCCTGTGCGATCCCACTTCCTTGCCGTTGTACGGGTTAATGCTCTTGAATAGCATAATCTCCAACTTGGTTTCAATTGAACAAATTTTCCTTATTCTAATAGTCAATATAGAAAAAGTGAGATTGACTGACCAATTCTTTTAGTGATCAAGCCGGTCATGACGCAACTTCGCGCAGCAGATGCTCGTATTCCACAGAGTTGTGTGAAACACTTCCTCAGGAGAAAAGATATGGTGCGTGATTTGTCTGCCATGGTGATCGTCTGCCTGCCGTTCACGTTGCAGGCAGGAGAAGGAAAAATGAAGAGTCCAACTCTTCCTCTTCCTGTTGTGACCGCAGAGAATTCTCAGATCCCCACTTGGCCTGAGGGTCGCCTCATGGCAAACTCAATGAGAGCGTGGCACTACAATCCGGACCTTGTCATGCCGATGATCCGCGTTGGTGAAGCAGTACAGAATAGCATTTTGGACTACGGGTTACAGATGAAGATTGCTGCTGTCGTATCTGCACGCAATGGATGCATGTATTGTATCTGCAGCTCTGCAAGAGCACTAAACGCTGATGGAACGAGGGACACGTTGATGCAACAGCTCCAGCGCCCGATTAAGGAATCATCTCTTGCTACAAAGGAGAAGGCGGCATTAATCCTTGCGGAGGGGATTACTCAAGATCCATCCTTGTCCGGACTCCTTGTGGAACAAGCTCTAGAAGCCGGATGGAATAATCAGGAGGTTGCCCAGATCATTTTCTTTTCGGCCTATATGAACATGATGAACAGAATAGCGGAAGGATTCAATCTTCCCCCCGATGAATACCATCCTTATGATCCTGAAACAAATCTACCCATGCTCCGCTGCGGCCAACAATGATTCCCTTCAAATAGGTACATTTTTGACCATTGATCATTGTCATCTTGCATCTTGAAGTTTCAATCTCTACCATCCCAGTAGCCGTTCGGCAGCCGTTTTTAAAATCCCTTCATCCAAAACAATCAGGAGTTGGTCATGATCTCCATTGGCTCACTTTGGCTTCCTATCCTTGTCTCATCTGTTTTCGTTTTTGTTGTCAGCTCAATTATTCACATGATGCTCAAATACCATCGCAATGATTTTGTCCAACTGCCGAAAGAAGACGAAGTGATGGACGCACTGCGAAAGTTTGACATTCCGCCGGGTGATTACATCATGCCTCGCGCCGGAAGCCCGGAAGCTATGAAATCGCCTGAGTTTATTGAAAAGTCCAAGAAGGGCCCGGTCATCTTTATGACGGTGATGCCATCAGGGATACCGGCAATGGGCGGCCAATTAGTCATGTGGTTTCTCTATTCTGTCCTTATTGGGATTTTCGCAGGATACGTTGCCGGGCGTGCTCTGGGACCAGAAGCTCATTATCTCGCGGTATTTCGTTTTGTTGGCGCGACGGCCTTTGCCGGATACTCCCTGGCGCTGCTACAGAACTCAATCTGGTACAAACGCAACTGGGTCGCCACGCTGAAGTCAATGTTTGACGGACTTGTTTATGCTCTCGTTACCGCGGGCACGTTTGGCTGGCTCTGGCCAACGTTGTAGTTCTCTATCGCATCGAGACGTAATTGTCAAACAGTGGTGGAGAACAATAGATACAATAGACATTGTTATGTTTGTTGTTTGTCCGGTAATCGCAGTCTCAGCAGTTTCCGTTGCAATACTCCTGAAAACCGGGAAGGTCAAATCAGGTCCCAAATGGGGATACTCAGTCGGCGAGGAGGATGCAACGTGGCTGGGCTCGAAGGGAAAATCAAATCTCGACCATATTATCGCCAGCACCGCCCTCAAGTTCAAAACATCCGGGACTTCGGCAAAACCGTACCATGTCCGCATCGATGGTTGGGCAAAACTGGCCGGCGCTGAACGCACGGCCTACCTGAAGAACATATCTGACCACTGTCTATTATATGCCAAGGTAATGACATAGCCGCCGATCGTCGAAGAATTCGATGTAGCAATAATGCCCGAAAAGACAGGGGCCAGACTCCCCTCCGACTCCCCATACAATATCCTTCCCTCTCATTCGTCTACCTTTGTAACAACAACGAATGAATAGACTATTGGAATCTGCTGCCGCGGTGTTGCAACGTAATGGAGTAATTGACAGGGCGATCAGAGGTGAGCGCTGGAAACTCCTTGACTTCATACGGAAGCGAGTACGGTCAGAGGAGGATGCAGAGGACATACTTCAAGACGTGTTTGCTCAGTTGGTTGCCGGGTACAGTGTCGCTGAACCAATTGAAGAGTTGACCGCCTGGCTCTTCACCGTTGCCAGAAATCGCATTATCGATTGGTATAGAAAACGGAGACCAATTCCATTCTCACGGCAACAATCGAAGGCAAGCATTGAGTTTGATCCGGAAGAGATCGAGGACATTCTGGATGACCCGGCGGGAGTTCCGGACGAAGTATTCACCCGATCATTGATGTGGACTGAATTTGCCGACGCACTTGAGGAGCTTCCGGAGGAACAACGCGATGCATTCGTTATGCATGATTTGGAGGGGAAGTCGTTCAAACGGATTGCAGAAATCACGGGAGTGCCTGTCAATACACTTCTCTCACGAAAACGGTACGCAGTGCTGCACCTCCGTGATCGACTTCGCGACATTTACGAGGAAATAAAAAACACATGAAGGGAAATACTATGAAAACCTGGTGGATTGGGAAAGTGGCAAAAGGAATTGCCTTCGCTGTCGTCGCTTTGACAGTGTTCACTTTTATTGTGATGGCGTTATGGAACGCTCTTGTTCCGGAACTCTTTAGCGGACCTGTGCTGGGTTTCTGGCAGGCTGCGGGGTTGCTGCTCCTTTCACACATCTTGCTCCGTGGATGGGCTCCATGGCGACATCGCGGAGGATGGCGACGTGACCGGTGGAGACGTGGGTTCAAAGAAAAGATCGACTCTATGAAGCCCGAAGAGCGGGAGAAATTTTTGAGCGAGTGGAGTCGCCGGTGTGGTTGCTACCACGACGATGAGCCAAAGGAAGAACAAGCAAAAGCGTAAATCTCCATATCCAATGCCAGCCGAAGAGATTCTTCTCCGGCTGGTCTGCGTATCTGCTGCAAACTTGACATTACATTCAAGCCAAAGTATCTTATCACTACCCTTCTCATATATTCGCCCCAGGAGACTATCTATGGCTTACAAGAACTGCCAAAGCTGCGGTATGCCACTTTCAAAAGACGCACAAGGAGGTGGGACAGAGGCAGACGGATCAAAGAGCATCAAGTACTGCAGCCACTGCTACGCAGGAGGTAAATTCACACAGCCCGACATCACCGTCGATCAGATGATGGGATTCGTGAAGGAAAAAATGAAGTCCATGCACATTCCGGGTTTTTTCGCGGGTTTGCTCACACGCGGGATTCCCAGACTGGAGCGATGGAAGCAGCAATAAGACCTGACACAAAGCGGCACGATGAGATGTATTAAGGCGTCGCATCAGTGACCCCCATTTTTCCTCAGGGGAAACTCCTCCACTCTGTTTTTCGTTCTATTCCGAACAACCATTCATGAAAGATCCTCCAGCATGAACATCCTGATCATTGGTGCAACCGGAGGAACGGGACGTGAGCTTGTTCGGCAAGCTCTTGAACGTGGACATTCCGTTACTGCGCTGGTTCGGAAACCAGCAAAAGTAAAAACCACCCACGAGCGACTCACCATAATTCACGGAAATGTCCTTGATTACCATTCCGTCGCTGCCGCCGTCAAGAACACTGACGCGGTTCTCTCTGCACTTGGGCACAAGCGGTGGTTCATCAAAACCAGCATTCTTTCTGAAGGGACGAATAACATCATCAAGGCGATGAAGGAAAGCAACGTCAAGCGCTTCGTATGTGAGACCTCTCTCGGAATCGGCGACTCATGGGGGAAGCTTGGCTTGTATTATACCCTTTTTGTTATTCCATTGATTGTGTTTTTCTATTTCCTGGACAAAGGAAAACAGGAGCAAATCATAATGGAGAGCAATCTGGATTGGATTATAGTTCGACCCGGACAGTTAACAAACGGGCGCAAGCGGGGAGCGTATCGCCATGGACCCGATATTGGCAGTTATCTTCGGACTGTATCCATTTCCCGGGCTGACACAGCTGAATTTATGCTCAAACAACTGACAGACGATGGATATCTTCGCAAGACCCCGGGCGTCGCTTATTGAGTTCTCTCCTTCTCTTACAACTTTCCATCATCAAGGTATTCACCAATGAAACGTCCCATCCTTTACTCGACACTCGTTGTTGTTCTCGCCTTCAACATATCCTTGTCGCAAGAAAATGACCCCGGCAACAAGAATCCACCAAGGAAAAAGGTCAAAGGAGTCGGTGGCATTTTCTTCAAAGCCAGGAATCCCGATAGCCTCAGAATCTGGTACAGCTCAAACCTTGGACTCGTCACGAACGAATACGGATCGCTGTTTGAGTTTCGGGAAGCCGATTCACCTGAAAAGAAGGCCTACTTGCAGTGGAGTCCGTTTTCACAAAAGACAAAATACTTCGCCCCCTCGCAAAAGGAATTCATGATCAACTACCGCGTCGAAAACCTGGAGGAACTTCTAGAGACGTTGCGTGCTGCCGGAGTGACAATCCTCGATACGGTCGAGACGTATGACTACGGGAAGTTTGTGCATATACTCGATCCAGAAAACAACAAGATCGAGCTTTGGGAGCCCATCGATAGTGAATTCACAAGAACCTACGAGGGGAAGACGACAAAGTAACCAATCAAGCCTCTACAGTATTCCGACCGGAGCGCTAGCGACGTTCTTCAGTCGGATTTTCTGAGCTCCTTCGCTGCTC
>QKGJ01000126.1 GCA_003251275.1 Ignavibacteria bacterium | reverse complement strand
ATTGAATGTTTCGATTCTCTCTCTGTTCGATCCTGAGAAAGAGGTTGCGGCAAAGTATGACGTTCCGGAAATGCCGTCGGCACTCATCGTGGATAGAAGCGGTGTTGTCCGCTACGTCCACGTAGGCTATTCCGATTCGGCATTCGACAAAATTGCAAAAAACATTGAGGCACTGCAATGAAAAGATTTGTTTCCTTGATTCTGGTATGCGCCTTGACTGCCGTTCTTGCGGGGTGTTCCGTCCTGAAAGGCTATGAACGGGAAAAACTTGCTGATCCAATCATGGAGAGAGCGAATCAGTTTTCCAAGCAATCCCTTGAGCAGAAGTTTTTTTCCACGCGCGAGGGCAGCATTGGTGGTGCTGTTGGTATCGGTGGCGGATGTGGTTGCGCGAAATAAACAATGAGGATTGTAATGAAATATCCCCGGTTGACAATTGATGTTCTCGCGACGATGTTTCTAGTGCCAGCTTCGTTTGGGTGGGCGCAGGGAAGCGATCAATTGGGTTTCACCACGTATTACTTTACCGACAGCGGAGAGAATTCGGTCGTCACAACCTCCTTCAATCTGGCGAAGAAGATTCTCGAACAGACTGTTCTCCTTGTCGATATCGAGCTTGACAACGTAACGGCTCCAGCGGTGACCGCGGTGACGGGGGCCACGCGTCCACAGCGCAATATCAACAAGCCATTTGAAAAGAATCGAGGGCAGGTAATCCTGGGCGTTGAGCAGGGCTTGGGTCCGTATTCCTCGATGGCTGCAAACTTCTATAGAAGTCAGGAAGTGGATTACACTTCCAATTCGGTTATCGGCACATTTACACAGGAACTCTTTGATAAGAACACCACCCTGACCTTCCGGGGCCAATACAACGCCGACGAAGTCGGGAAGATAACAGCAACCGGCGATCTGCTCACCCAGAAAAAGAACGTATATACAGGAGCAGTCGTATTGACGCAGCTATTATCGGCGAATACTGTGCTTGATGTCTTTGGCGATTTCACTTATCTCTCCGGGTTCCTGAGTGATCCGTACAGACAGGTTGCGGTGTATCCTCGTTCGGATAGCGCATTCATTAAGATTGATGAACTCCATCCTTCAAAGCGATATCGAACCGCCGGAACGGCAAAAATCAGTCAAATGCTCCCTTCAGTGAAAGCATCAATCATGGGAAGCTACAGATTCTATTTTGATGACTGGAAGGTTCGATCATCCACGATTGAGGTTCGACTAAACAAGTACATCGTGAATGATCTGATCTTCGGCGTTGACTTCAGATATTACACACAGTCGGCGGCCAGGTTTTATCAGGACCGGTATATCGGCGCACAGTATGTTGGCACTGACTACCGGACGTCAGATTACAAGTTGAAGAAATTCAATTCAAACAACTTTGGATTGTCATTGACATGGCTGCTTCGCGGACTTGGCAAGAACAATCCGGATTTGGAGTTCCTTCAGAATTCATCGTTCGAGATCATGTATTTCAGATACTTCAACACGTTGGATTTCACTGCGGATATACTGCAGGCAGGATTAAAATTCTCGATTTGATTTGACGGAACCCTTACTCACTATTGGGGAGGTTTGTATGAAAAGGTCACTTACATTTCTTGTCGTCTTGACGGCATGCGCCGCTATGGGCGGATCAGCTGGCGAGTCCTCGTCCCCAGAGCGACTCGGTGCTCATTGGGCACGTGTTTCCGATCGTGCCGTTGTGGAGCTGATCGTCGACGAGCTGCAGGCGGTTGCGCAAGGAAGGGCGTCTGCCTCCGTTGTCCAGGGGCATCTGGGCGCGACACTTTCGGCCTCGCAAATGATGACTGCGACAACGCGAGCGACAGTTGCGTCGCATAACGTTGAACTACGCGATGGCAATGCGAAAGTGTCGTTCTCAACCGGACAGGAGTTGCAACTGAAGAAAGTTGGATCCGGGTGGCAAGTCGTCTCCGGTTCGATTCCATCGCTGCCGGCCGTAACAACTTCCGCAATC
>QKGJ01000069.1 GCA_003251275.1 Ignavibacteria bacterium | reverse complement strand
ATAACATAGTACCCGAGGTCCGTCTTCACGGCAAAGGATGTTTGCCCGATCGAAAGCGTACGCGCAAGCTTCCATAATTCTTCGGGGTACAACGCGGACTTGGAGAAGTACTGATGGTCGATGACCTGAACAATCTGCAGCCGCTGGACGGGGTCATTTTGGAATTTCGAAAGCGTTTCCCCCCAACTGCTTCCGCTCAGAATGGGCGTTCGGAAGGCGTTCGCAGCATCCCTCTCGGAGAAGAGGACAGCGCTGATCTGCACAATATCTTCCCGCAGAACAAAGTCCGCTGACTCGGAATCAAACCGCTTCTTGATCTCTGCCTCATCGATACTCGATGCATCATCAGTATACACTACTTTTGTAAGGTATTTCCCTATGATCAGACGCTGCCTCATCTGCTCGATTTGCTGCTTTACTTCATCATCTTCCCCCACACCTTCGCGGACAGCCTCCTGATAGAGTAACTGGCTGGTAATCCAACTGTCAACATATTCCTGCGCCAGTCTTTGTCGATCGGCGCTTAGGTCAGCCCCGATCGCGGAAGTAACTTCTTCCTGGGCAAGGTATGCATTCCCGACACGTGCCACGATGGTGCGTGGCGGTGCCTCGCGGGGACAACCTGCAAAACAGAGTATGCAGAAAGCAGCTACATAATGCGTGCTATGGTTCCGGTGTGAAGGCGTAATGTAGTGCCTCCTTCTTTTCTACAACCGGAAAACGCTTGCGGAGGCCATCCAGCCATTCTTGCTCCAGACGCTTCGATTCATATTCCTGGAACGCACTCGACACCTCCGTGCCCGCTTCGTCATAGGTTTTCTTACGTGCCGGCTCTTTTGCGTTCAGCCGCACGATCACATGGGCGCCTTTGAAGAAGAATGGTCGCGTTATCCCTCCCTCGTGCAACGAATCGGCGCGTTGTGTTCGCTCGTCAGTACTAATCGGATAGACACCTGTTTGAATGCCGCCGTTGATGATCGCTCTTCTTCCAATGATGTCCAGATCAACGCGCTGATATTTTTTTCGAAGTTCAGCCTTCTGTTCGTCCGTGCCGGCATAAGGGCTGGGTCGGGAAGAAGTGATAATTCTGCTTTCGGCAATGCCGTATTTCTTTGTGAGTAACGACCTCATACTGGCAAGTCGTTGATCGGCGAGGCGGGTGTTTGATTGCTTTGCCCTCATGGTGTCCGGATAGGCTGTCAATTGAAGGCGTAATGCTGGATCGGTGCGAAGTTCTTCAATTACGTTCGCAATGAGACTCAATGTTTGCTTTGAGAGGCGCGAAGAACCGGCCGAGAAAATCGCCTGAAAACTATTTGGTCTTTGCATGCGGATCGAATCTGCAGCAACGAGGCTCTCGAGTGATTCCCCATGCTGAAGGTTTGCGTACAGGTCCTGTGCAACCGTATCTCGATTCGTCTTTATTTCGCTGATGTTCACCCGATCCGGCCATTGGAACTTTTCCCTGTTCTGCGCGAAGTAAGACTGCAGAAGAGAATCATTCACCGTGATCTTTTCCCAGACCCGCTCCTGTTCCACCTGGTAAAGGAGAATGCCATCTCGGTATTCCTTCATGATGGCGGCAAAATGTGGATCATCCGCTTCCAGTTTTGTCGCCTTCGCGGAGAACACGAGGTGCTCTGCGACCTTGTCCAGCAGTGTGAGGACCTGCGCGGCACGAAGAGGCACCATGCCTATGTCCGGTCTTGTCCGGACGATTGCGAGGATACTGTCAACACTAACAGGATTCTTGCCAATCCACATCATTGGCTGTGAGCCGATTGAGCCGGAAGCATTGTCCCCCCACGCGCTGTCGCGCGTTGACTTGGTGGAGTCGAGCGCGTTGATGAACGAGGAAACAACCTTATCGTCTTCGCGAAACTGCAATTCCTTCTTGAGCCTTTGTACAAATGCTTTAAAGTCATCTGGAAATCGTTGTTGCTGGTACGCTTGCTGCAATTCTCCCCGCGCTTCGTCAAAAGACTTTGGTGGAATAACTTCTGTGCACTTGAGCAGATGGTAACCGTATTGTGTGCGGACAATAGGGGAGACCTGGTCTTTCTTGAGAAGGAACGCCATTTCATCGAATGGCTGCGGGTACCTGCGGCGGGGGAATTGCCCAAGATCTCCGCCGCGTGACGCTGAGCCAGGATCTTCGGAATTGCGGACAGCCAATTGCGCAAAGTCCACCCCTAACTTTAAACTGTCCTGTAACATCTTGATCTTTGCGTATGCAGTGAGTGTATCTTCCGGCTTTGGGTCCTGATTGTCAAAGCGCACCATAATATGGCTGACACGTCGCTCCCCCTCCGCCTTTTTCTTATCAGTGACCTTGATGACATGCAGGCCAAATTGCGTCCGCACAGGATGTTTTGATACCTCGCCGACCTTCATAGAAAAAGCGGCATCTTCAAACGGGGGGACCATTTGTCCCGCCGAAAAATAGTACAGGTCTCCCTTGTTCGTTTTCGCGGAAGGATCCTGCGAATAGTGTTCGGCGAGGGAATCGAACGATGCTCCGGCGTTGATCGCTGCGATGAGTTCATCTGCCTTCTTGGTCGTGGCGAGTGATTCCTCGGCGGTGGCATTGGCAGAGAGCGTCAACAGGATATGGCTTGCCCGAATCTCCTCCGATTTTTTTTTGAACATCTTCTCCAAACCGGGCCTCGTGACCTCTCGTTCTGTCAGGTATGACGCAGCCAGGCTCCCTTTGTATTGGTCGATTTCACCGAGGACGTGGGGATCTTTTGCCAGGCCGCTGGCGTAAGCGTCAGTAAGCTTCAATCGGAACTTTGTCATTAGATCAAGAAATTTTTCTCGATCTTCCTGGGAAGCCGACTGGCCATGCTCTTTGCTTCCGTTGCTTTTTATATAAAGCGCTTCATAATCGGCGATCGTAATTGGCTGTTCACCGATCGTTGCAACGACAATATCGGCCCTCTTTGGAGAGCACCCACTTGCAAGAACTGTGAAGACGATGAAGCTAGCGACAAACGCATTTCTTCTGCTGGTGTTCATTCGGGACCACATACGAAAAAGAACTCCGTTAATGTATATATTTTTTGATTGATGGGGGCTTTAAGGGTTTGGAAAACAAGTGCAACATGGTAACCAAAACACCCTTGAGAATCAAGGACTTAGCGGTGTCTCGACCCATGAAGTGAGACCAGAATTGCTTGCAGGGAAGGGCGTGAATCGCTATCATGAGGCTCCCAAAACGCATTGAGAGCATGAAGAAATTTTTTATCACTGGAGGAACAGGTCTCGTGGGCACCAACCTGTTGCCTCGTTTGCTGAAATTCTTTCCTGGAAGCACGATCTCGTTGATGATCCGCGGTGGGAAAATCGAAGGAGCCAGGAATCGAGTTCGATCAATTGCCGATAACATTGATCGTGAGTACGGAATCACCGACGCGAGCTCTCGAATCCATGCGGTGCTGGGTGACATCGGCAGCAGTAAATTGGGTCTTGACAAGAGAGTCCGCGATGAGCTTGTTCGTGAAACGACTCATGTAATTCATGGGGCTGCAACCATTAGATTTGATCATCCTTTGGATGAGGCTCGGGAAATCAATTGCGGTGGGACGCGAAAAATGCTGAGTCTCGCAGCAGACATGATGTCGCGTGGGATCCTCGAGCGGTTTGTCTATATTGGAAGTTCATCCGTTTCCGGGCAACGCGAAGGAGATATTTTCGAGGATGATCTTGAAAAGGGGCAACAGTTCTTCAATACCTATGAGCACTCGAAGTGCGAATCAGAACGTCTGGTTCGATCGTTGGCCGATTCAATCCCTATCGTCATATTTCGCCCCAGTATCATCATTGGAGATTCAAAGACAGGGAAAACCACTTCCTTTAACGTGATTTACATTCCACTCCGCCTTTTGCACAAAGGGTTATTAACCTATGTTCCCGGAACGCCTGAAACCACGCTCGATCTTGTTCCCATCGATTGGGTTGCCGATTCGATGGTGTATATTCTGAATCGCGACGAAGCGGTGGGGAAAGTATTTCATCAAACGGCGGGACCCCGTCGTGCTGCGAAACTCGCCGAGGTTGTCCTTCTTGCAACTGAATATTTTGATCGGCACGATCCGCTCAAACATCCGCGTGCGATGCAATTCATTTCCCGGCAGGAATTCGAGCGGCGGAGATCAAAAATGAGGGGAAGGGAAGAAGCCCTCATGGGTCAACTGGATACCCTGCTGCCGTACGTGAGTGTGAACAGACTTTTCGACTCTCGAAACACTGATGCTATTCTCGAAGGGAGCGGGATTACGTTCCCGTTGTTCAAGGATTACTATGAGAAGATCTTTGAATTCTGTTTGAGAACGAACTGGGGAAAGAAATTCGATCAGGCTTAAAGCGCATAATGCTTCTCGTTGCGCCATTTCAGGAACTCAGAGCGAAGGATGATATGCCGCGAATCGATGGCCCGGTCAATTGCAAGAATGCCATTCAGATGATCGATTTCGTGTTGGAGTAATTCGGAAAGTGGTCCCTCCGCATGGAGTGTATGCTTCGTGCCATGAAAATCCTGGTAAGAAACCCGGACGGCGAAATCGCGGTGGACTTTTACCATCAAATCGGGGAAGCTAAAACAATCATCCCACAGAGTAATCTTGCATCCATGCCGGAGCATTATTCTTGGGTTGATAAGAGCAGATGGTCTGTCGATGTGAATGAAGATCACGCGTTGTGTAACGCCGATCTGGGGCGCGGCGATGCCGCGACCGAATCCGTTCTGTTCGCGGAAATTAGAAAGTGTGTGTCGGAGGTCCGCAATGATCGACTTGAGTTCCCTTGTGCCAAACCGTTTCACCTGCCCACACCTCCGGCGAAGGCCGGGATCGCCAAGAAGAAGTATTTCCCGAATTGCCATAGGATATCAGTTTGAATATTGTAACGTACAGTTTTAAAATGACTGAGACAATGCCCGAGTTGTCCGGCAATACAATTCTCCTTAGACTCTCCATCAAATGAATTTCAACAAACACCGCTCGACCACCGAATGATTGAACACCATCTGTTGATGACGATTGTTGCGACTATTGTGCTGGGGGTCTTCGCGCTCGTCATTGCAGAACGTACCAAGATACCCAGCATTATTTTCCTCCTGAGCCTGGGAGTCGTTTTTGGCCCGGACCTCCTGAATGTGGTGCGACCCGAATTGCTCCGCCAGGGTTTGTTTGCGTTGGTCTCGCTATCGATCGCGATCATCATGTTTGAAGGGGGATTAACCCTCCAGATTTCAAATGTGAAAACCGTTTCGACGAGTGTTCTCAACCTGATTACGATAGGAGCGATTGTCACATGGGCTGGCGCAGCTATCGTCAGCTGGTTGATTCTGGATATTTCCTGGACTGTTGCCATTCTTTTCGGTTCACTCGTGATTGTAACCGGACCGACGGTGATTGGGCCAATTCTTCGTACTGTCAAAGTAAGTTCAAACATTCGTACGATCCTGAGGTGGGAGGGCATTCTCATCGATCCTGTTGGTGCCATCACCGCCGTTCTTGTTCTCGGCTTCGTCACGGTGGAAGAGCAGACCCTCCTGGCAACAATTGGGGGATTTCTCGGTCGAATCGCCATCGGCACGATCATCGGTCTGACTGCGGGGTTTCTGATGACACGGATAATGAGGCTTAACCTCAGCGAAAGTGTCTCTACGCTGTTGATTTTTGCCTTCGTCTTCCTCATGTTCGGCGTATCTGAATTGATCGTGAAAGAATCGGGCATTATGAGCGTGACGATTGCCGGCATCGTGATGGGGAACATGAAGGTTCCGAATCTCCAACACGTGAAAGGATTCAAAGAGAAGCTGACCCTGTTGATGGTCGCCAGTCTTTTTATTTTGCTCGCGGCCAATTTGCGCCTCCAGGAAATTGAGGCTATTGGGTGGAGGGGTGTGTTGGTTGTCGTTTGTCTGATGCTGATCGTTCGCCCGTTGAATATCTGGGCGTCCATCCGCAAGGACTCGCTCGACCTGAAGGGTAGGCTGTTCCTTTCCTGGATTGCTCCCCGAGGAATCATTGCGGCAGCTGTTGCTTCACTGTTTTCCTTCACCCTTGCACAGCATGGTTTCCATGAAGCATCCCTTCTTTCTTCATTGACCTTTCTCACGATTGCCATTACCGTACTTATTCAAGGGCCGACGGCAAAACCGCTGGCGAAACTCCTCGGACTATTACAAACCGGTAAATCTGGAGTCTTGATACTGGGGGGAAATGGACTTGGCGTTTCGTTTGCAAGGGAACTGATGAAGCAGAAGATTCCTGCCGGCATTCTGGACTCCAATCGACGCAACCTCTCGGTCGCTCAGCGGGAAGGCATTGCGACCTTTTTTGGGGATGTGCACAGTGATGAGTTGTGGGATGAGATCGATCTGACTGATTACGGATTTTTTATCGCTGCTACATCCAATAACGAACTTAATTCACTTGCATGCAGCAAGGCGAAACAACTGTTCGGCCCGGAACAAGTTTTTCAAGTGAGAAATGTCGCGAAGAGCGACAAGCATGAATTCAGCCTGACCATGGTGCAAGGGAATCAACGATACGATCGTCCGATTGACGTCCTTGGTGTTTCCACGGACCTGCGGGCAGGGCGGAAGGTAATTCGTTTAAGAGCGCCGGATCAACTTCCGATGGACGATACAGAGGAGCTTGTTCTTCTTGCGGGATTGAGGAAAAATGAAATCGTCTTCTCAACGGACCGAAGTGTCCTTGCGACATCAGACCTTGTTTTCCATCTTGCTGATCAATAATCTCATAAGACGAAACCCTCGGCTTTTTGAACACGACCCATTTTCTGTCCGAGGAATCGTTCCCCCACCTCCGCGAACTTCGCAGGGATATCACTAACGAAGAACTGAAGATGCGGTCGTTCGGCGCTGGGATTTCTCATCTTACGTTCATCCAATACTCGCTCCACTTCTTCTGCCGCTGCTTCCCCGGAATCGATTAAAGCCACCTGACCGTTGAGCGTCCTGTCGATCGCCGACCGAAGCACCGGGTAGTGCGTACAGCCTAGAATCAAGGTGTCAATCTTCTCAAGTGTGAGTGGAAAGAGGTATTCCTTTGCGACCAGTGCTGTCGCCGGATGGTCGATCCATCCCTCTTCAGCGAGGGGGACGAAGAGCGGACACTCCGCTGCAACGACATGAACGTCCGCGTCACGCTGGCGAATTGCATGTTCGTAAGCGCGACTGTTAATCGTGGCTCGCGTGCCGATGATTCCGATCCTTCTTTTCTTTGAAGTGGCAATTGCGGCAGTTGCTCCCGGCAGAATAACTCCGACAACAGGGACTTTCGCATGTTTTTGGACAATGTCCAATCCAACCGCCGAGACGGTATTGCATGCAACCACCACCATCTTCACATTCTGCCTAATCAGGAAATCAACGTCCTGTGCAGCATACTCACGAACAACCTGCGGGGACTTCGGACCATAGGGGACGCGGGCGGTATCCCCGAAGTAGGTGATGTTTTCATGTGGCATCCTCTTCGTCAGGGCATGCACCACGGTAAGTCCCCCTATCCCGCTATCGAAAACTCCAAGTGGACGATTATTCATGTTCTTCGCCGAGTTCCTGGTCCTGAAGGTATCGAACTGTTTCAAGAATTACTTCACGAATGGTTTGTCTCTGTTGCTCGTCAATGCTCGAAGAACCGTTACTCGACCGAACGTAGAACGCGTCAACGATACCGTCGACCCTTGTCGCAATCTTCGCGAAATGAATATCGAGATGGAGTTTGGATATCGCCTCGGTGATTTTGTAGAGAAGACCAACCGAGTCAGGCGCATAGACGTCAATGATGGTGAATCTGGGCGCATCCTCGAACTCCACGGCTGTCCTCGTACTAGGATTGAGAGGCATCTTTGGTCGTCGCTTCCACCGACGGCTGTGCGCTTCAAAGAGATGCTCAATATCCAGGCGACCCTCGAACATGGCCTGCATGTCCTGCCGGATTTTGTCGCACACGCGTGGTTCGAGTGCGTTATGCGATGCCGCATTCGTGACGCGAAAACGGTCGATGATCAGTCCATCCTCCCGCGTGAAAATTGTTGCGTCGAAAATGTTTGCGTCATTTGCGGCGAGCACCGCGCACATGCGCGCTAGCGCAAACGGTGCATCGCCGGTCAGGACCGTGACCTCCGTATAGCCCTCAACGTGAGAGAAAAGAGTGGAGACTGTTGTTGCCTTCCCACGTCGAATATGTTCCTCAATTTCCCTTTCCGTAAACGACGACACATACGCTTCGTTTTGCATTGCCGCAAGGTGCTCTTCGACGTCGATTCGCGATAGAGTATCGCTCAGTTGATTCACGACTTTCTCGCGTGCTTGCGCGTGGCGCGTTTGATGAAACTCATCCAGGTCCGATCCCCTGAGATTCCTCCGAAGCACCTCCGAGCTTCGTTGATACAGTTCCTGCAGCAACGAGGCTTTCCATTCTGTCCAGACGGTCATATTCACGGAAGACAAATCTGCATACGTCAAAAGATAGAGGTAATCCAGTTGCTCCGCCCGGGAGAACCTTGACGAAAATTCCTTAATGGTTTCCGGATCGTGGATATTCCTGCGGAACGCGACTTGCTCCATCAACAAATGATTACGGATAAGAAAGACGACATCGTCGATGGCATCCTCCATCTGCAACCGGCGGAGGATCTCTCCAGCCATTGCCGCGCCCCGGTTTTCGTGATCTGCCACGCCGTGTGGTTTCGCGATATCATGCAGGAGAATTGCAAGGTAGAGAACTTCCTTGCGACGGAGGTTTCTGAAAACCTCCCGTAGGATTCCGGGTTCGTTGCGCAATTTCTCGGCTTGCGCCAGGGCGATCAGCGTATGTTCATCAGCAGTAAAGTAATGATACACGCTATGTTGGAAAAAGGCGACCAGTTCCCCAAATTCCGGGAGGAATTTTTCAAGTACGTTCATATCGCTCATTGACCGTAGGGTGCGAGCAACATAGCGTGATCGGAGAATCCGCTTGAACATTTGTGAAACCGCCGGGGCCTCATTCTGAATCTGTGCCAGGACATTGGCGCTCCGTTCTATCACTCCCCGTAACCGGACATCGGGCTCAACTTCTCGTTCCGCCATCACCACGAATGCGTTCATGATGCTGCTTATATCTTCCATATGTGTCACAGCAGGATCGATTGACAGCGTCTCGTCATGAATGAAGAGGAATTCTGAAATCCGCTCTGCCTTCGCCGACGAATGATGGGACGGTTCGATTCTTTCACGAAACGATTGCGCCAGCTGGTGATTGACCCGATAAACCGACCGAGCATGGAGATAGTATTCGCGCATGAAGATCTCAACCGACCGAAGATCACCGCGGGGCCCGTAGCCAAGTTGCTCTGCAATGACCATTTGCAATGCATAGTCGAGTGTGTCGTGGAGAGACTTCCTTTGATAGTGCATCTCATGGCGGACGCGGAAGAGGAAGGAGAGCGCCTCCAGAGCGCTATTGCAAACCTCTTTATCTAAAGTCGCGCTTTGGTCAAGTTGGATGAGAAAGGCTCTGAGTTCGGAATCCCCGTTCGGAGTTCTATCGTATGACCGAACATCCGTTCCGCGATAAAGCCAATAGACCGTATGCAAATCGCGCAGGCCTCCAGCGCTTTTCTTGATGTGCGGTTCAAGCAACTTCACGGAGTTGCCATATCGTTCATGCCGACTTTCGACATCTTGAAATATCATTTCTATAAGCCAATGATCGTCCTGAGCAGCAATCGTTTTCTTGATCTCATGGGATAACAAATTGGCGAGGGATGGGTTACCGCATAGGAATCTGCTCTCCAGAACAGAGACCCAGGAATCAAGGGATGTATGATAGAGCGCCAGTGACTCTTCAATTGTGCGAACACTATGGCCTATATCCACTCCAACATTCCAAAACGCATGGAGGAGCGAAGTAGCGGCGGCACCTGCATCATGCGAGGCTGGATCATAGAGAATCATCACATCGATGTCCGAGAACGGTGACAATTCCCTTCGTCCGTAACCTCCAAGAGCAAGAACTGCAAGAGGAGAAGTTTCCGAGAAACCCAACGTTGAGAACAGGGAGGAAATTGCAGAATCCATTGTTTCGGTAAGTGCAAGGCACGTAGCGATTCCGTTTGCGCCAGCCCTATGCGCGCCTGCAATTTCTGTGTGTCTTTCAGAGAGGAATGATTTGAGGGTCGACTCGTCGATTCTCATGCCATATGTCGGAGGGTTTTTCCTATTCACCGAATATACCATCGGCCCATGGAAATAGCAACATAACGAGATCGAAGAGGGCGTTTCTCAGGTTCTCACGAGCCACAACTCCGCAAGGATGAGGGCAACCATTGCGGCGTAACAAACGAAAAGCGAAATACCAGACACCAGGACCAGCCAGCTCATCCACGGAGCGGCAAAACGAACGAGAGCGATACCACCGAATGTGGTAAGTAGCGCAACAAAAGGTTCAACGAGAAGGAATGTTTTCCACCCCGGGGATACAATTGTTGAGCAGTAGAAGATCGATCCGAGACAAAAGAACACCAGGGAGAGAGAAAGGAGATGGTTGTGAAGAAACAAAAACATCTCACCCGCTGATTTTTCATACTTCATTTCTGCCGTATGTTCCGAGCCAAGAAACTGTTCCTCTATCCCAGTTGGGGTCGCGGCAGTTGTGTGGTCAACAAAAAAAAGCCCGATCGCGTACCCTACGGTGAGCACGCAAAGAAACACGGTAATGAATAATTTCAAGATTGAATCTGCTTCTCGCAGGCGAAACGTCATTGCAACTCCCGAAGAAGTCTTGGTTCGACAATACGAAGAACGGTGAGAATCTGTGCAACGCCCAGCGTGACCGAACGGGCAGAGATGGTCGCTCCCGTGATATTCTTGATATCCCTTCCTGGACGAAGCTGATCATCCGGTGATTTTCCAATGAACTGATCAAGCCAGGAACGTCGCTGAACTTCACCTCCGTATGATTCCCGGTATACAAGGATTTCCGTTGTCATAACATGGAGACTTGGATCAACAACAATGCAATAAGTGATAGGTTGATCCTTTCCTCGAACGTGATCGACGACGGCAAACCCGAGGAGAGTACCCTGTTTGGAGGAAGCGATGACAAGCAGGCTGTCCCTCAACCTGAAGGATCCTAGAGTATTCATCATCTGGTTTTTCTCTTCAGCTGAAAATGAATGGGAGATTGCTCTGGTGTTATCTGCGAGAGGAAAAACCCTTTCCAGGAGGGTGGCGCTGAGATAGATCTCCCTCTCAGAAAGCGTACCTGCAATTGCAATATTGATCCCGGGAAGAAGCACCGAGGCCAGGAGAATGAACGTTTTCATCCTAGTTGAAAAAATATCCGATTCCCACGTTAAGCTGTTTTGTATTCGGAGCACTGGCAGTGTTCAGTGCATTGTTCATGAAAGTGTAGTCAACCTTAAAACAGGTATTGTATGTTGGCTTATAGGTTGCCCCCAGAACGACATCAGAGCGATTATATTGTTTCAATCGGGCAAATCCAGTCGTGGATAATTGAGTGTCGTATCGTTCGTAGCGCGCAAAAAGGGATAACCGCTGTTCCGACTCTTGACAGAGAACCGGCATTATGTTGTATGCTCCCTCAACGTAGTAGCCAAGCATGCGATTCGCGACCATATTTCCATATTGGGCGTTGATTTTGCCGGCATCGCTCACGGAGACAATGGCCCCAACTCCTCTAAGTTCGAGGTTACCAAATGTCTGGCGAACATCGACGGAGAGGAGCGCAACAGTTGCGCTTCCGAGACTGTCGGCGTTTCCATTCGTGTTGCCCACGAACCAGGATCCGCCTATTTGAGTATCAAGTACAGGAGAATAGTCGATCCGACCCGTGAATGATGGGTTGGTGGGACTACTCTCCAGCGCACTTTGCCGTCCGCCACGTAACCCACTTTTCGCATCAAACCCCTCAGCACGAAAGCCTGCAACTACATACGCCTGATACCGAAATTCCGGTGCGATCATGCCGTGCAAGCCAATCCCCGCTTCCCGCCAGGTTGTTGGGATGATGTAGCGATCCACATTTGGTCTCTCAACACCGTTGAAAGTTGGAGGCTCGTGATATTGATTGATAATGCCCACCGGCGCAAGAAGGATACCCGCCCGAACCACTAACGGAGTACTGATTCGATAATCGAGGTACGCTTGTTCAATCGAAAGTTTTCCCCCCTCAGGTTCGCCAGCCTCAATTAATGTGTGCTCTATTTCAACCTCTGAGTGGAACGAAACATGGTCGTCGAATTGATGGCTCAGATATAGAACGAACCGGTGAAAATCGAGTTGCCCCGATCGGATGCCGTCCGGCTCGTTATAATGCAACTCCCCATATCCGCCGACGGTTGTGTGCTCAGATTGAGAGAAAAGGGAGTGGCTCGAAACTGCGAAAAGGAGCACGCCGAACATGATACGAACGAACTTCATAAGCTTCCTCGTGGAATATGGAGATTAGTGAATCACGAGGCCACGTGTACCTTGACAAACCATCACCCCTTCCCTATATTGCCCAAGAGAAAAGGATGCGCTGTTAGACTGCGTGACCTTGTCTTGAATGAGGAGCGTGCCGTTCACAAGTACCTTGCCGGGTGCCCGCGATTCGCGGATGTGAGGCACGCTCCGTTTTTTTGTTACACGTCGAATGTACTTTTCAGTGTCTCTGCCCCCGTACAGCTACAATTGCCGCACGATACGGATTTGCCGTTCTGACGACTGAGGATTTCAGACCGAATTAACAAGATCGCTGCAGTTGCAACAATCACCAAAGCAACAATTTCCTGCCAGCCCATATCTTAAGCCCCTCCCAGCAGAAGACCTACCCGGTATACACCAAAGGTGAATAACCAGGCGAGAGTTGTCATGTAAGCAAATTGAAAAACGGGCCATTTCCATCCGCCGGTTTCTTTTCGCATTATCGCAACTGTTGAGAAACATTGCATGGCAAAGACGTAATAGACCATGACACAAATAGCGGTGAGCAAAGTGAAGCTCGGTTTGCCGGTCTCGGGGTCGCGTTCGTCACGGATTTTTTGCTGAAGCGACACACTTCCATCACCGGCATCCTGAATGTTATAGATTGTCCCCATTGTACTCACGAATACTTCACGCTGAAGCAGCGAGCCGATCAATCCAATCCCGATTTTCCAATCAAAGCCCAGTGGCTTGATTACTGGCTCGATGATTTTGCCAGCCTGTCCGGCAAAGCTCTGTTGGAGTTGTTCCGCAGGCGTCGCATTTTCTGTGCGCGGATATGACGCAAGAAACCAGAGAACAATCGAAACACCAAGGATAAATGTCCCGGCCCTTTTGACGAATTGCCACGATCGATCGAACATTTGCCGACCGATCGATTGAACGGAGGGGAGCCTGTACTGGGGAAGTTCCATAATGAAAAATGAAGGCGTGCCTTTGGCGAGAGTCTTTTTGAAGACCCACGCCGTGCCAAGAGCCGCAAGTAATCCCAGAAGATACATCGAGAGGAGCGTCAGGCCTGCGAGCGAGAGGAAACCGAAAAGAGTTATGCCAGGGATGAATGCCGCTATCATCAATGTGTAGACGGGAAGTCGGGCGCTGCAGCTCATGAGTGGCGCTACAAGCATTGTCACAAGACGATCACGCGGATTGTCAATCGTGCGGGTTGCCATGATTCCGGGAATAGCACATGCAAATGAGCTGAGGAGCGGAATAAAGGACTTTCCACTGAGTCCGACCTTCCCCATAAGTCGATCCATAATAAATGCTGCTCTCGCCATGTATCCGGTATCTTCAAGTATCCCGAGGAAGAAAAACAAGAAGAGGATTTGAGGAAGAAATGTGACAACTGCTGCAACTCCCGCAAATGCACCATTAACGATCAAATCCTGCAATGGACCGGCAGGCAACACTCTCGTAACTTGCAGGCCGATCCAGTCAAAACCGTTGCTAATCGCGAGCATGGGGATCTCAGACCATGAGAACATAGCCTGAAACATAAGTCCCATGAAGATGAGAAAGATAATGAATCCCCATACCTTGTGCGTTGCAAAATGGTCGATTCTATCGCTGATGGTCGGCTTGCCGCTCTCTTTCTTTTCCACGGCACTTGCACAAATTTCACGGACAAGCTGAAACCGTGACTCCACAAAGACTGATTGACGATCAATTCCAGCCGCATCTAAGCGATTGTGGTCTTGCTGAAGATGACGTAAAACTTGCTGTGAGTACCTGTTTCCATTGGTGGGGGAGCCATTTCCAGAGGATAAGAGAAGCACTGATTCATGAAATGCAATTGGTGCACTCAGCTGATGATGGTCAGCAAGGAGCCCCATGAGTTCATTGAGTTCCTGGTCAACAAGAGAGGGGAGTTTCCATTGGCGGCTCTGCCCTACAGGATGATTTGCTTCTGCGATAACCCTCTTAAGGTTATCAATTCCGATTCCTTTGCTTGCCACCACAGGAACCACCGGCACACCAAGTCGCTTCGTCAGTATCTCTTTATTGATGTTGACACCATTCTCCTCGGCAATGTCGACCATATTGAGTGCAATCACGAGGGGAAGTTGTCGATCGATTATTTGGGTAACAAGATAAAGGTGTCGTTCAAGATTACTTGCGTCGACAACGCAGACAACCAGGTCGGGGTTCTCATTTTTGTATCTGCCAAGGAGTATGTCAGTTGCGATGGATTCATCTGGCGAATGGGGGATGAGGCTGTAGGTGCCGGGCAAATCGAGCATCTCGGCGATCGATCCATCTGCAAACCGGATAATACCCTCTTTTTTTTCAACGGTTACGCCCGGGTAGTTCCCAACCTTTTGGCGCAGTCCAGTGAGACGGTTGAAGAGAGTAGTCTTGCCACAATTTGGATTTCCGACAAGGGCAACTGATCGAATCCGAGGGGCGCTGGCAGTCTGTGTCATTCAGTCCTCTTGATGATCACCGTTGCTGCTTCAGCTCGGCGGAGTGAGAGGCGAGTGTCGCCAATCCGGATCTCAATCGGATCTCCCATGGGGGCATGCCGAAGGAATTCGAGTTGGGTGCCAGCGGTAAGGCCAATTTCCATCAATCGATGCCGCAGGGAGCCGGCATCTTTACAAATCTCTAGAACAACGGCCCGATCCCCCGGGAGTAATGTGTTAAGTGATTGTCTCAAAGATCAGATTCTCAGTCAGACGTTCGATATACCTATGCTGGATGCAGTAAGCGAATCAATGCCGAAGCGAGTATTAAATACTTCACAGATAATATTTCCGTACCCCTTTGTAATGCATCGAACAACAGCATTCTCACAAAACCCCAACTCTCGAAGCCTGGTGCAAACTTCCGGGTGATTCGCTAGCTGACGAATTCGAAAGAGTTGGCCTGGAAGAATATGTGCCAGGGATTGACCTTCAAATGTTTTCATGTTTTACTCCGCTTTCCGGCATTTCATGCAGGTACCGAACACCTGCAAAGTGGAATTGTGCGCTATGAATCTCTTTTCCGAGCAGACATCTTGCTGAAGACGCTCGAGCTTATCACTGACGAATTCGATAATGTCTCCGCACTCGAGACAAATGAGATGATGATGGTGCGGTCTTCCAAAAGCTTTTTCATACCGAGAAGTGTTCTCCGCAAAGCGGTACTTTGAGACAAGTCCACACTCTTGTAGGAGATCAAGCGTATTGTACACTGTGGCTTTTGACACCTTTGATCCGTTTGAGAGCATTCTGTAGTACAATCCTTCCGCATCGAAATGACCCTGGCTCTGAAGAACCGCGTCAAGAACAGCGTGGCGCTCTGGGGTAGCTCGTTGCTTTCCATTCTTGAGATGGCGAGTGAGAATGTCGTGTGCAGCTTGGATATCCAAATTCTTCTCTTATTTAGAATTAGTCTAAATAAACATAGGGAATAAATTTATCCCTTGCAAGCGAAATTTGATACTCAAAATCTAGTGTATGGTCCGCCGATGCGATTCGGGTGTTCCCCAGGGCTTTGTAAATTGAGCAAAAAAAGGTACCAAATCTGATTATTTTCCTTGCTTATTTTGATTGATTTTCTATCTTTTGGCTGTAGATATTTAACCACATTCTTTAATTATTATTCTTCAGTGAAGCTAACTAAGTCAAACCTATTAAGAGGGAAACAGATTCGACCGAGCCCGATCGGAAAAGACATTCGGGTCACCGATCTGGTGGAAAACTACTTTCAGGCCTACAATTCAGGAAGAATCCGGGAAGCGACGAATATTTTCACTCAAAAGATGCTCAAACCGAATGTTACTGTTGGAATGAGTTTGACTGGCGCACTTACTCCGGCTGGGCTTGGAGGCGCCTGTGTTGTTCCTCTCATTCAAGCAGGTTTCGTTGACTGGATTGTCAGTACTGGTGCGAACCTCTACCATGATACCCATTTCGCAATTGGGCACAAGCTTCACCGCGGGAGCCCCTTTGCCGATGACAGAATTCTCCGGAAAGAAGGGGTCATCAGAATTTATGATATTTTGTTTGATTATAAGGTTTTGCTTCAGACAGACGAATTCTATCGGGAAATCCTTCGAAAGGATGAGTTTCAGAGAGAAATGGGGACAGCGGAGCTGCACTACCTGCTAGGTAAGTATGTTGCGGAACGAGAGCGCATTCTAGGGATTATGCATCCAAGTATACTCTCTACTGCATATAAGTGCGGCGTTCCGGTGTATACATCTTCTCCTGGTGATAGCTCAATAGGGATGAACATAGCTGAAGTTCACCTCATGGGGTATCGAACAAGGATTGATGTATTGTTGGATGTGAATGAAACGGCTGCAATTGTACTCGGGGCTAAGCGGTCAAAAGGAAGAAGTGGCGTTCTGATTTTTGGAGGAGGATCTCCGAAGAACTTCATTCTCCAAACAGAACCACAAATTCAGGAAGTCCTGAAGATCGACGAGAAGGGACACGACTTCTTTCTCCAAATCACGGACGCAAGGCCGGATACGGGCGGCTTGTCCGGGGCTACCCCGGCAGAGGCTGTTAGTTGGGGGAAGGTTGACCCCGACCAGCTACCAAATACCGTAGTGGCATACGTGGACTCGACAATTGCAATGCCGATCATGACTTCATATGCGCTGGCAAGAGTAAAGCCGCGGAAACATAAACGGCTCTACGATCGAAGGCATCAACTTGTGGAACAATTGCGGGCCGCATATCAGAAGGGACAAAAGAGGAAGTAATATCCCCGCATAAGGGGTAAACTCACACATAACCTCATGGAGGAACTCATGAACAGAATCCAAGAACTTCGCGAGATGTTGGATACATTCGAAAAGGACTTTGTGAAGTTCTATGACAAGGGCAACAAGTCCGCAGGAACCCGGGTTCGCAAAGCGATGAACGAACTAAAGAGGAAAGCGCAGGAAATAAGGAAAGAAGTCCAAGAAATCAAGGCACAAGCGAAGGAAACAGTCGTTACTCCGTAGCGGTTGATTCGACCAAGGGTTTTGCGCGTGGCAGGACTTCCCTGCCACGCCTTTCAGGGTCAAAAAAAACCACTTTTCAGCGGGTTGTGGTGTTAAACTTGCTCCATTAGAGCTCGTTGTGCACGCCGAATTGCTTTGACCTTTTTCATTCTCTTCTTGACGGAGGGTTTGGTGAAATATGCTCTCTTTTTGAATTCCTTGAGCACACCTGACCTCTCGTATTTCTTCTTGAATCGCTTCAGGGCGCGATCAATGGGCTCATTCTCCGAAACTACAATGCCGACCAAAAAAAAATCACCTCCTCAAATTCTCTGGATCGTATACCAAAGTCTAAAGTGGAAAAATTCAGTTTTCAGCAATACCCTCAAGAAGGCGCTTTTCGCCTAGCTTCTCAAAGGAAACAACAATAGCCTTATCACCCCCGGAGGTCAGCTCCTTTGAAACAATCTTACCAATGTCATCCCATTCTGTGTGAAAGATAGCGTCTCCGATTTGGTAAGTATTTTCCGGATTATAAATTGCGGCACTTGATTTGTCGATCTTTTTTGCAGCTTCTTCCTGAGATCTCTTCATTGCATCAAGATCTAGTAAAGACGCATGGCGACATCGAGTACATCGATACCACGTTTTCTCTGGTTGATTTTCAACGGAACCAATTTTCTCCATCTTTGTGACTTTATCACAATGGGCACAAAAATGGGAGAGATGTTTTCCCCGTGCCATAATTTCTCCACTTCATGAGATTCTTGAGGAACATAACCAACGAGGTACATCCAACGTGGGGTTATGATGAGCCGTACTTAATGTACCGCATTTCCCACCTCAAGTCAAGGTTTGAGAAGAGGCGGACTTCTTCCATGTCGAAATTAGTTGAGCTATTCTGATAGTTTTCGTACTTTGAGATTGTGTGAATCAAAAAGGGCCCTTAGCTCAGTTGGTTAGAGCAGCAGACTCATAATCTGCGGGTCGTAGGTTCGAGCCCTACAGGGCCCACGCACAATGAGGTCTTAGACCATTGTCTTGTACGTCATTTTCATTCGATTCTACATTCTCTGGGGTAATACCTACATCCCACTCGCTTTTCCAGCCTCGTTGTCCCTTTTTCTCCAAAACTATCAAATTGGCGCGCCACTTGTATGTTATGACCGCAAATAGTATATCATCTATTTGATAACATGAGAAGGGTGACTCGAGATGAGAATCTTAGCAGTCGACGACGAGAAGGGATACCTCTGTCTTTTGGGTGATTTGCTCAGAGGGTATGGGTTTGATGTCCTGCTCGCTGAGAACGGTAAGCAGGCACGAGAATTACTGGAGGGGGAGAAGATTGATATGATCATTTCGGATATTCATATGCCCACTCTGGATGGCGTCGGATTTCATAGCTATGTTCGCGAATTCACTGAGGCACGTGAATCTCCCTTCATTTTTATATCCGGAATGGACGACGCAAAAACACGAGGCGCAGTTGTGAAACCCGGTTTGGATTTCTTCTTGAAGAAAACCACGCCTGTGGATGAGATAGTTTCTCTGATACGAAGTCTAGAGGTTAGCATAGCGGCGAAGTCAATATGACTCATGTTATGGCCTCCATTCTCCCAGGGACAAGATTGAACGGAGATAAGTTACAGATTGGCTGCCAGCATCTTTAAATATTCTCGGTGGAATAACGATAATTCACGGTAGAATTTCCCACGTGATGTTATTATTACCTGCAGGTATAGAATTTTGAGGCAAAAACGAAGGCTAACTTGAAGTTTGTGTCGTTTGAAGATGTTGGCATAACGTTTGGGACTTTAATCTGATGGAATTACAATAATCAACCAATCTAATATCACTCATATTTCACAATAAAGGAGTTCCAATATGGGACAGCAGCAACTTTTGTTAATCATTCTTGGCGTTATCGTTGTCGGTATCGCAGTTGCGGTCGGTATTACTATGTTTACCGATAACGCAACCTCGGCCAACCGCGATGCGGTTGTGAATGATCTCGTAAACCTGTCAGCCCGTGCGCAACAGTATTATCGCCGTCCACAGACTCTTGGTGGCGGAGGTAACACCTTCACTGGCTTGACACTGTCTGATCTTGTGACTGTTGCTGCTGGCGCAACGTCATACGTCAATGCTAACGGAACCTACAGTATTGCAGGCGCAGTGACTGATAGCTTGGTTACCATCCAGGGTCTCGGAAACGAAATCGGAAATGATGGAACAGGCAAAGTCAAGGTAACGATGGATGTTCGCGCCGGTAGAACGCAGACAACAATAAATAACTAATCCGGTTCACTACTCGTGGGGCTTTCGGCAGAGAGCCCCACAGTATTTTTGTAATAAGCGCGGGACGGTCAAATGGGATCGCAACAATTGCTACTGATAATACTGGGGATGGTAGTCATCGGCATAATGGTCGTGATCGGGATAACGCTCTTCTCCAACCAGGCGGCTGCTACAAATCGGGATGCGATTGCTAATGATTTAGTCCATGCTTCCAGTGCAGCACAAGCGTATTGGAGACGACCACAAATCTTGAGCGGCGGAGGAAAATCGTTCGTTGGATTTGATTTGCGTTGGGCATTCAGGACGCTCAGCAACGATAACGGAACATTCGCTATCGTTGGAGCGCTGACCGATAGCCTTATCACGATTGAAGGGGTTGGTAATAACACGGGTCGCGATTCTACAACTCCAGTCAAAGTTGCAATAAAAGTATATCCCTCAAGAATTGAGGTTCAGGAAGTGAATTAGAGTTTCGGGGCTCCCCTTATCATGATCTGCATTTTTACTAGGTGGGGGATCTAGTAATCGATGGCAGTTGTGAAAGGGGAGATTCCCCTTTTTTTCATATAACAAAGGACTTCGGCATGGCAGAGTTTCGTATTGAAGGTGTTACATCTGCGGGAAAACCTGTGCAAGGTATTCTTGAAGCAGACTCAGCTCGATCGGCAAAGCAAAAAGCCGCTCAGATGGCTGCCCAACGCAAGTTCAAAGTTCTTCAGATTATCCCCCGGGCGACATGGGTTTACAAAGTTCAAAGGGGAACTGAAAAGCCGATTACGGGAGAGCAAAAGGCCTTCACAAAAGGTGAGGTTCAAGAGGCCCTACAAAAGATGGGCTATAGGGTCATCCGGGTCCAAAAGCGCCTCCTCGATATCAAGCTCAAGCCACCCTCCACGGAAATTGTGACGTTTGTTCGTGTCAGCGCAGATTTGATTCGACAAAAATTGCCATTCAACGAGATCATGCAACTCTTGGTTAATGATATCGAGAACAAGACTCTGCGTGAGGCCCTCAAAGAGATCAACACGGAGCTAAAACAAGGAAAAGACAGCGAGCGTGCGTTCATCAAACACGAAGCTGTTTTGGGACGGTTTACTGCTCATATGCTTGGCCTTGCCTCCAAAAGCGGTAACATGGCAGAGATCTATGATAGCACTGCGAAGTTTCTTGAGCGGCAGGCAGAATTCAAAAAGAACTTGAAGAGCGCCCTCATTACACCAGTGGTCACTTTGATTGTGTTGTTTGGTGCAGTTGTCTATTATGTCGGCTATATTTTTCCTGCAACCGCTGGACTTTTCAGGAAATTCGGAATTGATCTTCCGCCGATGACGAAGGCAACGCTGGTGCTCAGTGATTTTTTGGTTGAAAATATTGTTGTCCTTCTCATTGTCACGATAGTCCCGATGATTCTTGCGATCAGGTACTTTTCGACAGAAAAGGGACGTTACTACTTAGATAAATATATTTGGCATATTCCGGTCATGGGTGGTCTCCTCCACAAGATGAGTATCGAAATCTTCTGCCGGGTCTTCTACGCGTTGTACAGTGGGTCCGGCGAGAACATTGAAGTCATTAGAATGTCAGCGGAGGCAAGTGGAAACAAGTTCATGGAGCACCAAATAAAGACCATAGCCTTGCCGATGATGATTCAAAAGGGCTCAGGTATTATGGAAGCATTTGAAGCGACCGGAGTCTTTACGAAAACTGCACTATCGCGTTTCCATTCAGGTGCCGAAACTGGAACGGTAAAGAATACAGCACTCCAGCTTGCAGAGTATTACGAGAAAGAGACTACCTACAAGATGAAGAATGCAATTGATTATATTCAGTTGATAATCTCTATGGTAATCATGGTTGTGTTGACGGCATTGACTATCGTTTCGTCGGAAACTGCCACCATTAGGCCAAAGAACCCGGCCATCGGAGCTGTTGTTGAACAGCAACTCCGGCATCCAATCACGTGATGTAAATTGACTCTGACTCCCCCATGGCACAAATAGATATAACAGACAAGATTGGGTTTGCTCTTCTCAAAAAGGGCGTTATCGATTATGAGACCCTCGAGAAATCCCTTAAGGTTAAAGAATCAGAAGGGACGCGCAATCGTCGAAACCTCGGTCAGATTCTTGTCCATGATTTCAACGCCGATCACGATGCAGTCTTCAAAGAAGTAGCAGATCTCTACGCATTCCGCGAGATCAGTCTCTCGGAAGAAAAAGTTGACAAGCCACGTATAGATTTTATCCGCAAATTCGTTGATTCTCTTCCGGACAACGCCCGCGAGATGTTATTGCAGGCAAAAATGCTTCCATTCCGCTTCGACGAAAAACAACCCGACAAACTTGTTATCGTTGCTGCTGATCCAACAGATCGTCGGATACCTCTTGTCGCGCGCAACTTTGGAGTAAAGAAATATGAAGTTGCGTACTGCAAATTGCGGGAATTGCAGAACGCGCTTGAGCAGGTGGTACCGCCCGAAAACGAATTCCTGAAGTTACTTTCGGAAGCCGATGGGGGTATTGAGGTCGGCGTAGGAGTTGACGACGATGTCTCCGTTGACGAAGAGGCGTTGGAAGCGGAAATTAGCAAGAGCGCGCTGATCAATCTCGTGGAGGGATCACTTGTCGAAGCGGTTCGCCAGGGAGCAAGCGATATTCACATAATTGCAAAAGAAGGAAACAGAACAGAATTCTGGTTTCGTCTCGACGGCAATCTGAAGCTCTGGCACGTCCAGGAAAATACATGGCCAGAAGCTGTTGCAGCTGTGGTGAAGGATCGTTCGAAGAACGTCGACCGGTTTGAACGCGAAATGTCTCAGGACGGATTTATTCAGCGTCTGATTGACGATCACATGATCCGATTCCGTGTTTCCATCATGCCTATTGTGGGGATCGAATATCGGCATAAGTATGAAAGCATCGTAATCCGCGTTCTTGATGATCGAAAGGTGATTACCGATCTTGAAAAACTTGGTCTCCAAGGACCTTCGATAGCGGCGTTCAAAAAGGCGATCGAAAAGCCCCAGGGAATCGTGATTCTCACAGGTCCGACCGGGAGCGGTAAAAGTACTACACTGGTCGCTGCGTTGCACCAAGTGATTGACCCGACTGTGAATGTTCTAACTGTGGAAGAGCCGGTTGAATATATTATCAAAGGCGCCCGGCAGTTGAAGATCGGAACGAAGATGGATTTTGACCTGGCCATACGTGGTATTCTTCGTCACGATCCGGATATCGTTCTCGTGGGTGAGATGCGTGACAAGACAACAGCGGAAATCGCCATCAAGCTGGCGAACACCGGGCATCTAACTTTCTCGACTCTTCATACCAACGATGCACCTAGTGCTGTTTCCCGGTTGTACAAGATGGGCATTGAGCCATTTCTTATTGCTTATGCAATTAACATCATTGTGGCTCAACGGCTCATCAGGACTTTGTGCAATTCATGCAAGAGGCCCATCCCAAAAAGTGAAATTGATCGAGAAGTCTTTTTGAAGTTCGGCTTTACGGACGAGGATATTGATAGCCATACTCTCTATGAGGCAGTTGGTTGCGAAAAATGCAATGGGGGGTATAAGGGCCGGGCGGCAATCCATGAGGCTTTGTATTTCACCAGGGAAGTACGAAATATGATTGTGAAGGCGGGTGGCGAAATCGATGAAGAAGCCGTGCGCGTTCAAGCGATAAAAGATGGTATGTGGACTTTAAGACGATCCGGCATCGAACGTTGCAAGGAGGGCCGGACGACAATGGAAGAAGTAGCTTCCGCCACCACAGATGATTAGCATCAGTCAGGGAATGTCTGACGGGAATACCGTCGAACATTGTCTCGGTCCTAGAGGGTGTAAGAATCAAGCGAAGCTGATCATGCCATGTAAAAAACCAATTGTTGAATATTGCCCATCTGCATTTTCGCCCTCACAGGGGCCGATCTGTAGTTTCTTCATTCCACAATCGATATCACCAAAACAAATAGAAAGTGTGTTGTTTCTCACATGATTCCATAGTTACCAATCTGGCATAATCTGTGCACCCCAGTAGGCTGGTTTGAAGGGAAGATTGAGGCGACCGAACCGACACTTGAAACCCCAACATGGGATGTACAAGGTGCAATCTGAGGAAACGTGTAACTTGGAACAATAAGAACTGTGAGTTTGGCGACGTATACTTCAAGAATTCACCTAAGTCTAGTACTCAATGATTGAAACCGCCCGACGGACACTAAAAGAGATTGCAGCGTCAATTCCTGACACAGCGCCAGGAATGGAACGTCAGATGCTGATCGGCGACCTGATCGCAAAACAGTCTCCTGCGGAGCGGTCTGCGTTGAGAAAGCTCATGGATAGCTATCTTCTCCGGATGTCCAAATTGAACGCTTCCGATATTGACCTCGGCGGCTATGGATCATCAAAATATGTGTGGTACCGAATCTATGGAGACAAGAAGCCGGACAAGGACATTGGCACCTTCACGTTGGATGAATGCAATGTCCTTATTCAGAGTATCCTGATCGAGCGGCAGCGGCTTTTCTTGTATGAGAATCGAAGCCTTGACCTCTCGTACACCGTCTATGAAGATGAAAAAATGAATCGTTTCAGGTCGAATGTCTATTTCGATCTGGATCATCTCGCGTTGAACATGCGTGCCATCAACACAGTTATTAGGCCGTACAAAGGACTCGAATTCCATCCCAACGTAACGAAAGTGATGAGCCTTGCCCATACTCATCAGGGCTTGACATTGATCACCGGGATCACCGGTTCGGGCAAGAGCACGACGCTGGATAGCATCATTGATGCAAACAACCATAGCGTGGATGGACACGTCGTGATTATTGCATCTCCAATCGAGTATGTGCACAAACCTGATCGATGCATTATCCGACATCGCGAGGTCGGAAGGGACGTTCTTTCTTTCAAGGACGGAGCTGTCCAAGCGTTACGTCAGGATCCGGATATTATCATGATTGGAGAAATGCGCGACCCCGATACGATCATGACGGCTCTTGAGATCACCGATAGCGGTCACAAGGTCTTCTCGACACTTCATACGGCATCTGCTGTTGAAACCATCGATAGAATTATTGGTGAGGTGCCGCCGATCGAGCAAGAACGTGTTCGTATGCGTCTTGCCGATACCCTGAGTTGTGTCATGTCCCAAAAATTGGTTCCAACATTGGATGGAAAACTCACGCTCGCCAAAGAGTTGATGGTGATGTCTCCTTCCGTGAGAGCTGCAATCAAGAACAACAATACCGGTGAAATCTATCAGATGATGGCTGAGTCGAGTGATTTGGGGATGATGACCCTTGAACAAGATCTGAAGAGACTCTACATGGCAAAGAAGATTTCTCTGGACACTGCCATCGTTACGGCGAACAACAAGCGTCGCTTCCAACAAATCATGAACCTCTCTCCGGTTGGAGATTAGCAATGCGATTGTATCTAGAATATCACTCACATGACGGAAGAGTTCCCCTATGGCTTCCATGAAAGGTCCCACAAAAAGCGTACTTGCACTCTTTGTCGACGGCGTCGACATAAAACTTGCCCATCTCTCCATCAAAGGGAAGCGGGTGAGCGTTCATGAACTCCGTTCAGGGACGTTGGCTTCAAAGCTGGAAGAGAGGAAGGCTTTCGAGATGGCTGGTGCCGGTTTTGGCGACGCGACAGATGCGTTTAACTTGCCTGCCGGACAGGAGATGAGCACGCCCGAGGGTGAAGATAATGATGCCGTGTTGCTGGGACTTCTTGCCCAATACCCGGCGCGAAAGTACTCGCTCACGTACAGCGTGTCAGAACCTGCAATCTACTATCACCTGCTGGAGAGCGACTTTGGTCTCAAAGGCAAGAAACTGAAAGAGCGAATCCTTACTGAACTGAGAAATGTTCGTGCATTTCAGCCCTCTCCCGATGCAGTTGATTCCATACTGACGGAGGAAGGCAATCTCCTGTGTGTTGTTCGCGAAGATGGACTCAGTCTTGTTAACACCCTTGATAATATCAAGGGATATATGGGGAACAGGCTTCCACGTATTCCGGTTATCGACAGCAGTGACGTCGCATTGATGAACATGGTGCGACTGAACTATCACTTCGAGCCGCAAGAAGTTTGCGTGGTGATTTATGTTGGCGTTGAATTCACTCGTCTCATTTTCATGCGGGGAAATCAATTCTATCAGTTCGCACCGATCCTCGGTGAGGGATATGATTCGCCGAACCTTCAGAATACCGTGTACAGCCGTTTGTTGCTGGAACAGGACAACCTGGCTATACCGCGCATCAGCAAGATTATTCTTGCAGGTGAGTGCAAGCGTGTTGGTCTGAAGGACTTTCTTGCGCAACAACTGCCCGATCAGGATGTCGATTATCTTCTTGCACCCCAGCTCGATTTCAGTGAACTCTCCGCGGAGGAGCAGGAGATGATATCGGAGTATGCAATTCCGATCGGCACATCGTGGCGGGTCCTCGATCCGACAAGCCCCGGTTTGTATTCCATAAACCTTCTTCCGGCAGAGATTCGTGAAGGACAGCGGGTATTCAAGCTCGCCTGGCACGGTGTCGCCCTAATGATGATCCTGTTTCTTGCCACACTTTTCTTTACCTGGCAAATTGGTCTCAAGACAAAAGAGATTGGTGAGGCAGAAAAGGTTCTCGAGATGAAACAGACTCAACTTGAAGAAAACCAGACTCTGCAAGCTTCGATCGAAGCGCTTTCAGCACAGTATGCGCGATATCAAACATCTCTTGCGTTGTATGATACTCTCGTTCCGGGCGCAGATCGCTGGAGCAAGACATTGAAACAACTCAGTAATGGCGTCGAAGATTACAACTCGATATGGATTACGGATTTTGCCGGGAATGAGGCCGGTGCGATGACCTTGAACGGGTTTTCTGTCTATCGTACCCGCATTCCGAGACTATCAACATTATTTGATAACTCAGTGCTCAAGCAGGTGACTGTCAGCGAGATCCGGAAACAGACGGTATACAATTACTCAATTGACGTACCGCCTGGAACAACCGTCAGCCGATAACAGGATTTACTCTAGGAAGGAGGGTTACCTTGTCATATAAGATACGCAATAGTATTGTGCTGGCGATTCTGCTTTTGCTGGTGATGGGGCTTGGCACATACATTCGTGCGTTCAATCTCCCGAAGAAGCTTGCCAAAGTCGAAAAGGAAGTGAAGAGGATCGATGAAGAGCTTCAGAACACGCCGAATCTGGTCAACCAGTTTAACGAACTCAGTGCAATCCTCGCCGAGGCGCAAAAGCGATGGGAGAATCGGAATAAAGACATTCCTCCCACCGATGTCACCGGTCAGACGTATGCATATTTCAGCCGGCTGATAGATTTGAGCGGACAGTTGAAATTGGACATGGTCTATTCCGGCGCGCAGTCGCGGGGAAATTATGGTTTCAACGTGTATACACTGAAGGGGGAAG
>QKGJ01000373.1 GCA_003251275.1 Ignavibacteria bacterium | reverse complement strand
CTGATGGCCTAGCCGTTTGCTGAATCGCCTTCCCGGATAAGCTTTGCGATTGGTTATCAATTGAAGTGCAGAGAGGTTGCACCTCGTGGAACTCTTCCGTATTGTTATGTGTTATCACACATAACGGGAGTATCCTATGGGAAAGGTTCTTCAAGAGCGCCTGCGGCAAACCCGATTTCGTGGCGAAGAGCATGAGGCCCTGCTCAATCTATTTGTCGCGTCAAATTTCCTGCGGCAAAAGCTGGATGCTGCTTGTTTGGCGTTCGACCTAACTTCACCTCAGTATAATGTTCTCAGGATTCTTAAAGGGGTACACCCTCAAGGTCATCCTCGCTGTGAAATCATTTCCCGAATGCTGGAGCCGGCTCCAGATGTCACGCGACTGATCGATAAGCTGGTGAGCAAGGGGATGGTGCAGCGGAAGGCATCCGATGAGGATGCTCGTTTGTCGGTAGCAACGATCACTCCCAGAGGGCTGATGACTCTTGACCATCTTCAACCGCAAATCGAGGCGATGGAAGAATACGTCGCCTCAAGATTAACGAAAACTGAATGTCGAACGTTCTCTCGTCTGTGCGAGCAATTGTATGGCAACCAAACCCCATAAAGATCACAAATTCAGATATCAATCTATTCTCTTAGGAGGAGTCATGAAACAACCACTCACGATTCTCTTGACTTTGATCGTTCTAACAGGAGTCTCTCTTGGTCAATCCACTCACTGGAAATTAGACAAGGCTCACTCCGGCGTGAATTTTTCAGTGGCTCACCTCGTCATATCCGAAGTAACCGGTCTCTTTTCTGACTACGATGTCACGGTTGTTTCGGACAGAGATGATTTCACGGACGCAAAAGTAAACGTTGTTATAAAGACTACAAGCGTCAATACCCAGGTCGAAAAACGGGATCAACACTTGCGATCGGACGACTTCTTCAATTCCGAGAAATTTCCCGACATGAAGTTTGTTGGGAAGACGATTGAAAAGCAAGACCGCAATGAATATGTCCTTGTGGGGGATCTGACAATCCGTGACATTACAAAGGAAGTGCGGTTGGATGTACTGTTCGGCGGGATTACTCAGGACCCCTGGGGGAACACGCGCGCTGGTTTTAAGATTACCGGCGAAGTTGATCGCTTTGCGTTTGGACTGAAGTGGAATGCGGCTACTGAAGCCGGCGGATTGGTCGCAGGGGAAACCATTAGAATCATTTGTAACATAGAGGTCATCAAACCAAAATAAGTGATCAGCAGTCCGAAGTGACTCCAGTTGCGATCCCATTTTGCTGTTTGGACGACCTTTCGCACGTGGTTCGCGGGACTTAGGCCGAATCGCTATGTTGCTATTCTAAGACCATATGGGTATCTTTTTTTTATGATTCTTGGATCATAAACGGGGTTTTGACTTTAAGATGACATTACGGGATCTTCAGCCGCGGGAGTTGAGAGCTTCGGAGTTGTATGGCAACGATTGGCTCAACGGGCAGCCGGTTCTCATGAGCAGGATGCACGGCCGCGTGGTGCTGGTTGTTTTCTGGGACTACACTTCAATTCGTTGCGACCATGTTCTTCCTTATATTGCCGAATGGCACAAGAGATACTCTTCGCTCGGTCTTGTCGTTGTGGGAGTCCATACGCCCCGGTTTGAATTTGGAAAATCGCCGGAGTATGTTGACGATGCAGTGCGGGCGCGCGGTCGTGAGGTTCCTGTGGTAATGGATAATGATGCTTTGATCTGGACAAAATATGGCAATCGAGAATGGCCTGGTATTCAGAGCGTTGATGGAGATGGATTTATCCGCTAACAGCATATGGGGGAGGGGCATTACACGATTATTGAGCAGTTGATTCAGTCTATGCTTCATGACAGTGGCGTCCGCGAGGATTTTCCGTTGATCATGAAGCCGATTCGGGAAGAGGACAAAGCGGAGGCTGTTCTTCATCGATCGACCGAAGAGCTTTTTGCCGGGTATATCAGGAGCAGCGTTGGAAACACTGAGGGAATT
>QKGJ01000311.1 GCA_003251275.1 Ignavibacteria bacterium | reverse complement strand
GATTTGATTGCGAGCGCGATATCATTTTCACGGAGCAGAAGCTCGTAGGCATAAGTCCGATATACAAAGGCACGATGGGAATCGATGCAACGTGGAAAGAAGGCTATCCGAAACCGCTGGTGATGACCGATGCGGTAAAGAAAAAAGTGGAAGAGAGGTGGGAAGATTACTGGCGGTGATGGCCCGACCCCCAAGGGAATAATGGAACGGAAATTGTCTACGCCTCCGGTGAGAAACTCGCGTTCCAGCAAATACGCTAACACAGGATTATCATGACAATGAACTTCCGCGATAAAAATCTTCATTCAATCTGGTCGAAGGTTCAGCGAGGAGCACGCCTTCCTCTCGAGGACGGTATCGCTCTGTACAACACCCGCGACATACTCTCCCTCGGGAAGATGGCGCACTTTGTTCAACAACAGAAGAGCGGCGATGCGGTTCACTTTGTGTTGAACCAAAAAATCGAGCACACGAATATCTGCGTTCTCTCCTGCAAGTTCTGTGACTTTGCGACGAAGAAGGGTCGGCCCGATGCCTATGAAATGACTACGGAAGAAATTCTCAGCAAGATCACCCCTGCGATCCATGAAGTGCACATCACAGGCGGAATGCCTGGGGACTGGCCATGGGAGCGTTATCTGGAAATCGTACGGTCGATCCACGAGAAATTCCCCGAAACAGATGTCAAAGCATTCACGGCAGTAGAGATCGATTTCTTCCATAAAAAATTCAAGATCTCCATCGAGGAAGTATTGAGACAACTGCAGGCGGTTGGACTCCGCACGATGCCTGGCGGCGGTGCGGAGGTGTTTTCAGAGCGGGTTCGAAAGCATCTCTTCCCGCAGAAGATCGGCGCCAAGACCTGGTTCGAGGTCCACAAGACGGCTCATCGTCTGGGCATTCCCACGAACAGCACACTGCTCTACGGACACATCGAAACTCTCGAAGAGCGCTTGATTCATATGATCAAGCTTCGCGAGGCGCAGGATGAAACCGGCGGATTCCTCACGTTCATTCCCCTCGCATTCCAACCAGGAGACACTGGAATCAAACCGAAAAACCAGTTCACTTCAGCGATCGATGACCTGAAGACGATCGCAATTTCCCGTCTCATGCTTGATAACTTTCCGCATATCAAGGCCTACTGGGTGATGTTGACAGAAGAAGTTGCCTCGGTTGCGTTGAACTTCGGCGCGGATGACATGGATGGGACTGTCGGCGGCGAGAAGATTGCCCACGACGCAGGTGCGATCAGTCCAATGACTCTTGCCAAGGATCAGATTATTCGGATCATCAAGGACGCAGGGAAAATCCCCGTCGAGCGTGACGCCTTCTACAATCCGCTGAAGGTCTATACAGGGAACGTCATTGGCAAGATCCCCTATCTGAACTCGGTTCCTTTTTATGCAAATCTGGAAAAAAGGCAATTTAAGATTCTTCCGATCGTACCGCGGCGGATGGGGCTGTTGAGTGAACAGGGGGCGCTTGACGCTGGACCATTTTCGCTCATGGATTATTTCCGTCAGGAAGAAGAGCTTGAGTTGATGGAATGGTGCATTGCCACTCGCGATCAGGTGAAAAGCGTAATGCTCTTTTCGAAAGAAGGTTGGGCCGCTTTGGAAGGAAGGAAGATCGGTATTACGGATGATACGGCAACGTCGGTGCATTTGCTACAAGTATTGCTTGAAAAGAAATACAACGTCCACGCGCAGTTCGAACGTCTCCACGCCGGCGTGAATGATTGCTCTCCCTACGATGCCGTTCTTCTCATTGGCGATGAGGCCCTGAAAAGAAAGAAGACCGGACTCGCAGGATTTGATCTTGTTTATGATCTTGCTGCCGAATGGTACGATTGGCAAAAGTTGCCGTTCGTGTTTGCCGTGTGGGCAATGAGGAAGAATCTGCCGGTCGCAACAAAGAATGAACTGAAGAGTATTCTTGAGAACTCGGTTGATCTTTCCTTGATCGATGTGCTCAAAGTAGCGCGGGTGCATGGAGGCAACCT
>QKGJ01000330.1 GCA_003251275.1 Ignavibacteria bacterium | reverse complement strand
GCATTCTATTCCTCACAGGGACGGTGGGCACTGGGAAGACGACCGCCGCAGCGGAGATCGGTGAACAGCTTGCAGAAATGAACCTGCCCAATGCGGTCATCGACCTGGATTGGTTCGGATGGGTGAATGTGGGGAACGACTTTCATCAATACGACCATTTGATCATGCAGAATCTTATCTCCGCCTGGGAGAACTATCGCGCGGTTGGAGTTGAGTATCTTGTTCTGGCGAGGGGACTACTACAGCATGAACCAGTGGACATGTTGAAGGGTGCCTTCCCAACAACGCAGGTCATAATCGTCCGTTTGCTTGCATCAAAGGAAACCATCAAAAAGCGACTGGCTCAACGCGACAGCGGTGAGACTTTGCGCGGGCACCTCAATGAAATGGAGGAGATGAACCGAATCATGGAAGAGCTAAAGGTGGAACATGCAACCGTGGAGACGGATGGTGTTGCTGTTGAAGGGATCGCACGGAAGATCATAGACATCACAGGTTGGAAGCGATAAAGGTATAGAACAATGCGAATTCTTGTGGATATGGACGGTGTCATCGCCGATCTCGATGGCGAATTCCTGAAACGCTGGCAGGAACGGCACCCCGATAAACCATATGTCCCGTTCGAAAAACGAACATCTTTCTATGTAAAGGATTCCTATCCCGAAGAACTCAAGCCGTTCGTGGTGGAGATATTTCGGGAGCCAACCTTCTTCCGCGATATGTTGCCCATGGATGGGGCAAAGGCGGCTTTGTTCGAAATGGATCGGATGGGACTCGAAGTGTTCATTTGCACCAGTCCGTTATCCACATATAGGAACTGCGTATTGGAAAAATACGAGTGGGTGGAGAATTTTCTCGGAGTCGGTTGGACGAATCGCATCATCCTCACCAAGGACAAAACCCTTGTAAGAGGCGATTATTTAATCGACGATAAACCCGAGATCATCGGCGTGGAAGTCAGTCCAGGCTGGGAGCATATCATCTACGACCGTCCGTATAACAGAGGAGTGAACAAGAGAAGAGTGACTTGGGAGAATTGGAAGGATATACTGAGATTTTGAATATTCACTCATCTAACAGGTGAACAATGGATAAGGACAACATATATTTCGAGAAAGTTTCTTCAAGAAGAACGGGATCATTGTTCATCGCTTTGACCATCCTGTTCTCTTTGCTATTTGTCTGGCGCATGAATGTCAGCAATTGGAACGGTCTTGCAGTGGTTTTCCTTGTTCTTTCCTGCCTCTTCCTTTTCTATGTGGTGAACTTCCGCACACTGATTATCCAGATCACATCCAAATTTCTCAAACTCTCGTTTGGCATCTTCTCATGGACAGTTCCATTTGAAAACATCGAAAACTGTTCTCTCGACGAAATCCCTCTTTTCATGAAGTACGGAGGTGCCGGAATCCATTTTATGATGATCAGGAAGCGTTATCGTGCATCCTTCAACTTTCTTGAATACCCCACGGTGGTGGTTTCATTCAAGAACAAGGTGGGACCCGTGCAAGATATCTCCTTCTCCACCCGAAAACCGGCTGAAGTGATCAAATTCATTCACGAAAAAATATTTGCATAAAAGGTGGAAACAACAAAATTCCATGAATTGTCCTTTCAGGTAGCCTTACCCTGAACAAAGTGAGTGGGCATGCAATTGAAAAATCTTCTCCCCATGGGGAGGAAATTCTTGTTCCAGTCGAAATGACATCATCCATCCTACGCGTTATAATCAACCCGTCGTCGTCTTCAACTGCCAAAGGAGATATACGTGTCCTTCAAGCTCGTTTACCTGTCCCAACAGGACCCGCAATGGAAGAACGATCTGCTCGGCTTCGGTGACCCGGGTGACACCATCGGCTATGTCGGTTGTGCCCTTACCGCCACCGCCATGCTTCTGAGCGGGCACGGCTACGCCGAGACTCCCCGGACCCTCAACGAAAAACTCAAGAACGTGGGCGGCTTTGTCAGTTCTGCCATTGTCTGGGGCGCGGTCAGCAAGATCCATCCGGCTATAACTC
>QKGJ01000157.1 GCA_003251275.1 Ignavibacteria bacterium | reverse complement strand
CAGAAAAAGTGCCCGTGTTTTTTCATTCGCTGTTTTCCAGAGATCATCAAGCGAGAGTCGCCACTCTCCCTGTGAAACCAAAAAAGGAACGAACCTGGGAACGCACCCGGCGAGGCGGATGCGATATATCATTCCTGCGTATGTTGGATCAGTTACTATCACTTCGTCACCGGGCTCGGTGACTCCAAGAAGAGCGTCGAACATTCCCTCGGTTCCACCACACGTAACCACAATCTGGGTGTCCGGATCGTATTGCTTTCCGGTGGAAGTGAAAAGCCGCTCGGCCACCGCTTCTCGTAGAGTTATTGTTCCGGTGAAGGGCAAGTAGCTGTTTGCATTATCATCTTCAAGTGCAGATCGTGTTGCATCGATTGCCTCAGAGGGAGGAGTCAAATCACAGTCCAGGTTTTCTAGCCGCAATACATCGGGGTCAGACCCTGCTGCCGCGGCGACGCGGTCAATAGAAAACCCTGGGATGTTGTTCAGCCGTTTCTGGGACATGGTCATAAAAGTTCTATTTAGTCCTTCCACGGACTCCACTTTCCCACCCTTGCCACAGGCCGTACATCGATTTCATTTGCTCCTCGAGATCCGATCTCTTCATGATTTGCTCAATCTCCATCCTCGACTGGCGCTTCAGCGTAAGTGGGGCGGTTGCAAAGTAATAAGTAACGCCAGCGGCCACGACGGAGTTTTTTCGAACCTGTTCAAGATCAACCTTATCATAGGAGTCGGAAGCAGCATGATAATTCGGGCCGTAGTTTGCGGACTCCTGCATCGCGACAAGATTCGGGACACCCTGCATCATGAAATCATAATTGTCCGTTCCGACGACCGGTGCATCAATATTATTGAATGGCCCGAACTCGGCGATGCGGTGAAGCGCAGAATCGAGAGTGCTGAGCAATTCCGTTCTTCCTCCCGTGAAGAGCCCTGTGATTCGTCCACTCCCAATATCGTACGAAGATGCCATAATATGCTTGTCGAGTTGGTTTTTGTGTTTGACCGTGTAGGAATATGAACCGAACAATCCCTGTTCTTCACCGTTCCAAAGGATGAATCGGATAGTGCGTTTTGGTCGAAGACCCAGCCTCTTCATTTGTCGGGCGATGTCGAGAACCATCGCAACATTGCAGCCGTTGTCGAGAGCACCGTCTCCCAGATCCCAGGAATCAAGATGGGCGCCAATGATGACAACCTGATCAGGTTTTTCGTACCCGGGAAGCTCGCCAATTACATTGGCACTCTTATATCCCTTTCCAATCGTGTTCTTTATCTGCAAGGTTGCATTCAAGGTCTTTCCGATCCGCAGTAGTCTTAGCGCTCTCAGTGCATCCTCTCGTTCCATGATCACCATTGGTTTCTTGTTGCTGGGTCCAGCTGAGGCGTTGTGGCGATAGAGCAATCCGTGTGGCCGTGAGGAAGTGTAGATGACACCTGCAACCCCATATAGTGTTGCTCGATTTTCAATTTTGGATGCCTCGGCATACTCACGAAACAGCCCGTCAAGGTCAAGAAGTACTTCGGTCTCAATCAGAACAAATGCATTCTTGGCGATCATGGCAATTTTTTCAAAGTCCTCGTCTGTGCCGCGTCCGCCGTCCACCAGTCTTGCTGTTGTTCCTCTATCGTTGGTATTGGAAGAATAGGGCATTGCGACCACTCCCGCCTGAAATTCAACATCGCCGCTAATGCTTGCGGTAGCGCTCTCTCCAAGCCAGAGCATTGGCATCTCAAACTCTTCTTTATAAGCTTTGACCCCTGCGAGTCGGAACTGTTCCAAAGCCCAATCAATTGATTTCAGGTTGGCTTTGCTTCCCGTTGCTCTTCCCCCGATGACATCCGTCAGGTACTGCAGGTCTTCTTCTAATGGAGTGTCACCGAGCAACGCCATCTTCAGTCTGGCGAAGTCGTCCTCTTGAGAACGGAGAGGAAGTGACAAAAGAAAAAAGAGAGCAAAAAAAAGGATAAGATAAGTGGCGATTTTTGTACACATATTCGGCTCTTTTTGGGCGAATGATATAATTATGCTCAGTTTTTCTTCAGAATGACTGCCAGAAGTTACTCTTCAGAAAATCCAAATGCAACTGTCGACGATCAGCGCTTGACAATAGTAGACCGGTTTTGTACGTTTGGTCCGTCTTCATACACCATTACCTCTACGCTCCTTGAATCTCTTTTCTGTCGATATCTCTCCAAGATTTCATAATCAAACTGCACCACTACGTTTTCTTTCATAACATAAGGAGGCCAATCTCAATTTAATACATCGTTTCATCCGCACATTGGAATTAAACCGGTGTGCGACCGTTCTTTCACATCACTATTCCCCAACATCCCTTCCAAAGGAGGATGATGTCTATGACACGACGATTGATACTACTATTTGGTGCCATTGGTTTGATTGTCGGGTTCGGACGAGCGCAGGATCTTCGTATTGCTGGTAAGGTGGTAGTCCAAGCAACGAGTAATCCTCTTCCCGGAGCCATTGTTCAAGTCAAGGGTACAGCACTCGGTACAATAACTGATATCAATGGTGAGTTCAAGATCACCGTAAAAAATCGTTCCGACGCGACATTGGTAGTGAGCTTTGTCGGATATAAAACTGTTGAGGCAAATGTAACATCGTCAAGTGGACCTGTCGCAGTCTTGATGACCGAGGATATTTTGAGAACATCGGAGGTTGTTGTAACGGGTCTCGCGTCTTCGGTGAAAAGAGCAAATGCCGCCAACTCTGTTGCAACTCTCTCAGCGCAGGAAATCGCGTCAACTCCGATGCACACGCTTGATGGTAGTTTAAGCGGCAAGTTCACCGGTATCAGCGTCAGTCAGAATTCGGGCGCACCGGGTGGAGGCATTTCGATTAACTTGCGAGGCGTTACAACGATCAATGGTGAAAACCAACCTCTGTTTATCGTCGATGGAGTTATCATCGACAACACCGCGACCCAATCAGGTGTTAACGCTGTAACAGCCGCCACGGGCGGCGGCAATCAAAACTTCCAGGATAACCCTGTAAATCGCGTTGCTGATCTTAACCCGAATGATATTGCCTCCATTGAGGTTCTCAAAGGACCCAGCGCTGCTGCCATCTACGGTTCGAAGGCGTCTCGTGGGGTTGTGATCATTACTACGAAGGGAGGTACGCCCGGTGGACAGACTCGCGTGAGCGTCACTCAGCAGTTTGGAATGAACACTCTTCTCAAGAAATTGGGAAGTCGTCAGTTCAATGCCACCTCTGCCATGGCGGCTTTCGGTCAACGTGGACTTGATGAGTTTAATAAAGGTGTGACCGTTGATTACGAAGATGAGATGTACGGTCAGAAAGGATTTATTTCTTCAACCTCGGTCGGGATAAGTGGCGGTAATCAGACAACCCAGTTTTACGCTTCCGGGCTTGCGCAGCTTGAGCAAGGTATAATCAAGCGAACAGGATACGACAAGTATTCCGCGCGGTTGAATATTAGTCATCAACTCTTTGAGTGGGCGGAGGTTGATGTCTTCAGTAATTATATTCGGTCCAGTTCAGATCGCGGTCTCACGAACAATGACAACAGCGGCGCAACCTTCGGCGTTTCCCTCGCCTTCACGCCGAGCTTCCTTGATCTGCGTCCCGTCAATGGAGTCTATCCGGATCACCCTTTCAATTCTTCCAACCCAATTCAGGTGAGAGACCTGATGACCAACAATGAGTTGGTCAATAGAACGCTTGTCTCTGGAAAATTGACTCTTGATCTTGTAAAAACAGATGCTCAAAGTCTTGCGTTGATCACGAACGGTGGAATAGATTCGTATTCTCAAGACAATACATCATATTTTCCCAAGTCTTTGCAATTTGAAAGAAGCAGTTCACAACCCGGGACTGCGATTCTCGGAACAACGACAAGCCGTGTAGGCAATTTTGGTACCAACGCGGTACACAATTTTGTGACCAGTGAGAACACTACATTCCGCACGACTGTTGGGTTACAGACGGAGGCCCGCGAACTTCGGAATACTCTCACCGTAGCTAAAAACTTGATCGATGGTCAAACCAACGTTGATCAGGGTGCCAACATCAATGTGACTGATAATATAACCAAAGAGAATAACTTAGGTCTCTTTGCACAGGAGGAGGTAAACCTCAACGACCGGATTTACCTTACCGCAGGAATTCGAGGCGATGCGAGCAGTTCCAACGGTGATCCGGATAAATTCTTCTGGTTCCCCAAAGCATCTGCATCAGTTCGCCTCTCGCAATATGAACTCTGGGATGACCTCTCTTCGGCAATTCCCGAGTTCAAACTAAGGATAGCGTACGGAGCAACTGGAACGCTGCCGCCAGCGGGGGCAAAATATAACACTCTCGGGCCTGCGAGCATTGGAGGACAGATTGGGCTCCTGCCGGCAACACTGCGGGGGAATCCAACCATTGAGCCGGAGAAATCAACGGAAATTGAAACAGGCCTTGATGCTACTTTCCTTGGAGGCGATGGGACTCTTGAGTTCTCCTATTACCGCCGCACCATAAAGGATCTTGTTCTCATCAATGAGGTACCGTATTCGACCGGGTATGTACAGGAGTTTGTCAATGGTGGGAAGATGGTGACAAAGGGATTCGAAATAGCCGTTGGACTTGACCTGTTTCGCACCGATGATTTTTCATGGACAACAAAATTCAATTTCTACAAGACAGAGTCCATTATCGAAGAATTGAATGTGCCGGCTTTCAATACGATCGGATTCGCCGACGTCCTTGGACGATACCGAATCGAGGCGGGGAAATCTGCGACTCAAATTGTTGGGTCGGAAAACGGAGTTTTGACCGTTCTTGGTGACGAAACACCGGACTTTCAGCTTGGATGGTCGAACACTCTTCGTTGGCAGGACTGGGATCTCTCTTTCCTTTTTGACTGGAAGAAGGGGGGCGATGTAATTAACCTCACCCGACTCCTCAGCGATTTGGGCGGTACGACAGCGGATCTCAATACTAGTGCAGGCCAGGATCGTGCAGCAGCGTTTGGAATTACAACGCATCAGCTTGTTGAGGATGGGAGTTACATCAAGCTCCGAGAGGTGACTCTTGGGTATACATTCACTAAGGAAGCCCTTGGTGGTTTCTTCGGCAGCGCTTTTTCGTCAGTTCGTTTTTCTCTCGCAGCCAGAAACTTGTTTACGATTACAGATTACAGTAGCTACGATCCTGAGGTCAGTAACTTCGGAAACAGAGCAGTTGGACGCTCTATAGAGGTTACTCCTTTTCCCTCAGCTCGCAGCTTTTACTTCACCATGAATTTCAATTACTAGAAAGGAGCAGACTACAATGAGAATTTCAGAACGTCGTAATATTGCTCCCTGGTTCCTAGGCATAGTGTGGGCCGTGGTGCTCTCTTTCTTCCTTACCTCCTGCGAGGAACGTGATTTTATTGATCCGAATGGTCCGAACAAGGACCAAACAAGCGTTCAAACGTTGGTTACAGGGATTGAGGCTGGGATGCGTGTTGATTTTGAATTTTACGTGCGCAGCCTATCCGTTATAGGACGAGAAGCCTACTACCTCGAACCATCTGATCCGCGTTACACAGGGGAGCTTTTGGGAAAAAATGGTTCACAGCTTGACCCATCCGGTTTTCTTCTTGTCCGATCATGGGGATCCCGGTATCGGGTGATTCGCACGTGTTACTTCCTGCTTGAAAAGAATGATCGTGGAGCGAACGGATTCGCCAAAACAATCATTGCCTATCAGTATCTGTTGAATCTCAACATGACCAACGATAATGGCATTCGGTTACAGGGTGCAGACGGTTCACAGGGTGCCTTATTGACAAAGTCCGCGGCCCTGACTGAGATTGTCCGGCTTCTTGATGAGGGGTTGGCGGATGTAAAAGCTGTTTCGAGTTTCGGATTCAGCCTTTCGCCGGGATTTGCTGGGTTTGATACACCAGCAGGGTTTGCGAAATTCAATCGGGCGCTACGTGCCCGTGTTGCAGCTTATCAAGCTGATATTCCTGCGCTGCAGGCAGCACTGGACTCATCCTTTGTGAGTAGCAGTGAGCCTCTAACGTATGGAGTATACCATTCGTATGGGACAGCTTCCGGTGACCTGCTCAACCCCATTTTTGAAGTTCCAACGGCGACGACTATCAAGCTATTTGCACATCCATCCTTCCGGTCGCAGGCTGACTCTGGAGATACCCGCGTGAGTGCAAAGACGATTGTACGCCCTGATACTACCACATTCGACGGATTAAACGGCAGTATCGGCATCACGGTCGCAGCAAGTAACGTCTCGCCTTATCCAATCGTACGGAAGGAGGAACTCGTTCTACTGAGGGCAGAGGCATACATTTCTCAGAGTAACTACGGACTTGCGGAACCATTGATTAACTCCATAAGGTCTGCCGCAGGCTTGGGAAATATCACTCTCACCGCCGGAAACGCAATGGATGAACTTTTGAAACAGAGAAGGTACTCCCTCTTTTTGGAAGGCCACCGTTGGATAGACATGAGGAGATTCAATCGCCTGAGTCAACTCCCGCTTGACCGGGCAGGAGATCTTGTACAGGCTCAATTTCCTCTTCCTGATCGGGAATAACCTTAGCACAAACTGGGTAGGATAGAAAAGGAAAACGTCGGCCCTCGGGTCGACGTTTCTTTTTGGGGTGTGACACTTAGATAATGTTGCCGGTCTCGCTGTCGAAGAGATGCATCTTCGAAGAATCAAAAAAGAGGTCCAGCGAAGTCCCCACCCGAGGTGCGTTGTCGCTTGCGATACGAGCGACGTACCGTGTTGATGTTCCCGTGGAAAAGTACACGAAGATCTCATTTCCGACCGGTTCGACAATTTCCACCTGAACCGAAAAACGATGTATTGATTTTGTTTCTGAAGTGCTTTTCAAGTAGATGTGCTCGGGCCTTATCCCAAGAGTAACCTTCTTTCCAGATTGAGCGCGCGAGGAAAGAGATGTGGGAAGAGTGAGTTGGAACGAACTTCCCTCCTGATGGAATCCGAGAGAACCATTGCGTTTGATCACACCATCCATGAAGTTCATAGTCGGGCTGCCGATAAACCCTGCAACAAACTGATTGATCGGGTTATTATAGATATTGAGTGGAGTATCGACCTGCTGCACCACGCCATCCTTCATCACAACAATCCGGTCCCCCATCGACATCGCCTCGATCTGGTCATGCGTCACATAAATCATTGTTGTTTGAAGCTGGTGATGGAGACGGGAAATCTCTGTCCTCATCTGCACCCGCAAGTTGGCATCAAGGTTTGAGAGAGGTTCGTCGAACAGAAACACCTGCGGTTGACGCACAATAGCTCTTCCAAGAGCGACACGTTGTCGCTGTCCCCCCGAAAGCGCTTTCGGCTTTCTCTCAAGGAGCTGACCGATCCCCAGTATCGAGGCGGCCGATCGTACTCGCTGGTCTATCTCATCCTTTGCCATCTTTCGCAGCTTCAGCCCAAACGCCATGTTCTCATAAACAGACATATGAGGGTACAAGGCATAATTCTGAAATACCATTGCAATATCTCTATCCTTGGGAGCAACATCATTGACCGTTGTGCCGCCAATACTAATCGTTCCACTCGAGATATCTTCGAGGCCTGCAATCATTCTGAGGACTGTTGATTTTCCGCATCCTGAAGGGCCGACCAGAACAACGAATTCTTTATCCTGGATCGTCACATTCACATCACGGACTGCGGTGACCTTTTCGTCATACGTCTTGGATACCCCTTGTAGGGCGACCTCTGCCATTTGTGGCTCCGAGATGATTATCAGAAGGGACTTGTCTAAGGACTCTCGGCAATATAAAG